>JADZEM010000188.1 GCA_020850535.1 Chloroflexota bacterium | reverse complement strand
GTGGGATCTGACCGGCGCGGGTGAAGCGGTCGATGAGGAAGGCGGCGAAGTCGAGGCCGAGCTTGCGGGTGGTGGCGGCCAGGGTCATGAAAGTGTCCCAGGCGGCGGCGCCGGCCGGACTGCGGGGACCGAAGCTGACGTCGCGCTTGCGGACGCGTCGGCGGGCGCCGAACTCGGCCGGGTTGTTGTGGAGCGGCAACTCGGGATGCTCCAGGACCAGCAGCAGCTCCGGTTTCTTGTCGCGGGTCAGCGTCAGGCGGCGGTCAAGGTCGTGGTAGCCGGTGACGGTGCCGAACAACTCGTCGAAGCGAGCATCGAGGCGGCCCCGCTCCGTGGGCGTGGGGTGCTCGCGGTAGGCCAACAACTCCCGGTAGTAGGTCCAGAACTGGTCAAGGATATCGGCCAGGACGGCACGCGGCTGGGGCAGCCACGGCGTCAACTGCTTGTAGTGGCGGCCCTCGTGGATCCAGCAGAGCGCCAGCTCCTCGGTGATCGCCCGGAACTGGGGTGCGTCGTCGCAGACCAGCGTGCGCACGACCGGCCAGTCGGGATCGGCGAGGTACGCCGCGAGCGCCAGCGCCTCGCGGACCTGCTCACGCTGGCGGGGTCCCAGCCGGACCAGCGGTCCGTCGAGCAGCGCCGTGAGCGTCGCTTCGTCCAGCGTCTGCTCGCGCGGGAGCATCGCCCGCACTCGGACCTGCGCCGTCGCCGAGAGCCCCAGGAACGCCAGGTGCCGCTCGGCTTCCTGATCGTACCGATAGGCGGCCGGCCGACCGCCGCGCAGCACGTCGATGATGGTCCGTCGGTCCTTGCCCGGCGTCGTCCGGTATGCCGTGTAGAACGGGTTGCACAGGATCTGGCAGTACTGACTCTCGCCATCGACCCGCGTGCTCGTGTCATCCAGGTGCTGGTACGGCGTACTCGCCAGCCCGGCCTGCAGCATCGCACGGGCCTCGATCTCGAAGGCGGTCCGACTCGCCGTCAGCAGCGTCGAGACCGTCCCGGCCGAGATCGCGATCCCATGCGCCTCCAGGAGCTCGTGGATCTTGGTCTCGCTCATCCCCCCACGGTACGCCAGCTCCAGCACCAGCGCACGCAGGTCCGCCGCGAACGTCCCGTCGTCGTACCCGGCCGGGCGCCGTGCCCGATAGCTCCGCCGCTCCGACGGCGAGTACCAGGTCTCCAACTCGAACGCGACCGTGTCCGTCCGCAGCACCAGGTTCTGGACCACGACCGTCTCGTACCCTTTGAACACCGCGTCCGCCGGCAGCGTCGCCGGATCGACCGTTCGCCGCTCGGTCCGATCGATCCGCACCCGGTCCTGCTTGCCCCGCTTCTGCCACGCCTTCGGGGCCGCTCGGCGCTCCTGCTCCGACGAGTAGTCGCTCCCGCTCCCGGCCGACTTCCCAGGTGGGATTTTCGGCTTCCCAGATCCGCCCTTCAGTCGGGCCAGCTCGTCCTTGACCTGTGCCAGCTCTGTCCGCAGCGCCTGGTTCTCCGCCACCAACTCCTCGACCAGGCTCAGCAGCGTACGGATCGCCTGCCGCGCACCGACATCCGCGATCGACGCCAGGTCGAGTCGAGCGAGCGCCTCGGGAACCGGCCGCTTGGCCATCTCACCCCACCACCGATGGTCAACTCCAGCGTACGGTCACCGGCCTCCGCTGCCAACCCCGCTGCCCGCGCCACTTTCCCCGTTGTGCGCAGCCTTGGCTCGCCCCTCCTCGCCTCTCACGCTACCCAGCCTGCCGCGCCGGATCGAGGAGATACGCCTCCTGGCGTAAGTGGTGGTGGCGGTGACGATGGCGGAGCTCAGCGTCGAGCTGACGCGCGAGCGCGCGGCGTTCCGGATGATGCACTCGATGAGTTGGACCATGTACTCCGAAATGGTGCTCCCTCGAAGCGGGGAATGAGAGGTGGGCGCCCCTTCAGAGATCCAGTTAGCGTAGGTTTACCGCCAGGCAGTTATACTGAGTGGGATGTGCATCCGCCAGGTACTCTGGGGCGCGATGGTGAAAGACTTTTAGTAAATGACCTAACCGGGGAAACATACTTTACCCGGGATCATTATCGCACATTTATACCTATTGATATAGCAAGATAATATTGACTAAAGCATGGGTTGATCTAGAATGAGTTATCAAACATGTTTATGAAGTTGCTTCATCTGAGATTGGGAGGGCATTGATGTCTGCATGGGTAGAGTTAGGTCTGTCTGAATATAGCGAGGTGTGGAACGAGTTTACCTCAAGATTCAAGTTTGCTCCGAGCATGGATGCATTAGAGTCAAGAGGTTATACTCCTCCGAAGCCATTTCAGATATATGATATAAGTAAAGTATCTATCAGTAAGTATGATTCAGATTACATAGATCAAGAATTCATGAATATATTCATGAAGATTGTACCAATAGGTGGATATATATATGCATTGGACTGGCATCATGATTCTTATAGAGTATATGTTCATGAAGGGAGCGATCCGTGGTATATATCTATATATCCGGATAGAGACTACCATATATTCCTGTCTAGCGATATGAGCTTTGGTATTATTGGCCACCCATGGATGAAGACTGTGTGTGTCTTTGGGGAGGAGCTTTTAGGTGAGATTATAAGATTCGATCATAGAATGTTCAGGTCGATAATTGAACAATCATCCTAGGGCGGGTTGCCGAGAGCTTGATGGTTGTGTCAAGCTGTGGGGATGAAGGCATACTCCGAGAATCTGCGAGAGCGGGTGATTCGGGCGGTGGAGTCCGGTCGGCGGCGTGAGGAAGTTGCGGCGCGGTTCATCAGCTCGCCCTACGTACGACACCGATGCCCACTACGCCCGGAAGCACACCACCTTTTGGGTCGGCTAGAAGGTTCACCTGACCGAGACTTGCGAGGATGACACCCCAAACCTGATCACCAACGTCGTGACGACGACCGGACCGGTCGCCGACGGTGCCGTGACGCCAGGCATTCATCAGGACCTGGCCGAACGTGACCTGCTGCCGGGCCTGCACGTCGTCGACACCGGGTACCTGGACTCCAAGCTGTTGGTGACCACGTCGGTGCAGTTCGGCGTGGACCTCCTCGGCCCGACCAGGAAGGACTACCACTGGCAGGCCCGCGACGGGCAGGGCTGCGATGCCCAAGGGTTCACGATCAACTGGGACGACGAGCAGGCCACCTGCCCCGCAGGGCGTACAAGGGGTCAACTCACGAAACGGAAAAAATCGTACGCTAAGTCCGGTGACCCAGGGTGATCCCCCGACACTGATCGCGGGGTCCGCAACCTGCTGGTGAAGCTGGGAGGATGGGCTGGCGTCGAGCGCTAACATCCAGCTTCTGTTCCATGGCTACTTGAATCTCCACTACTATTCAGGCCCCTGTACTTGGCACGAGGTGCAGATCGATGGAAGACCCGACAGTTGTGTCTTCTCCTGACATTCCCGAAATGGAGCTGGTTGTGGTGGATGACGAGTTGGCCCAGGCGCCCGAGGTTGAGTAATCACGCATGACGCGGGTGGGGTGGCGATCTGCGCTGCGGTCAGCAGCTGGACTCGGTGACCAGTCGCCTTGAGGTGAGCAGCGATCAAGTGCATGGTGTGGCGTTGACCACTGTTTCCAATGGGTAAGACCATGAGCATCGTCCCTGGTGGCTGTGTATTCGCGAGCTGCTGGTACTGAGCCTCATAGGGCAGGAGTGAGGCTGGGACGAGCGCAACATTGTCCAGCTGCGCCTTCCGGACAGCCCGTGGTGGAGCCTTGAGTGCGCGCACGATCCGGTAGAGCCGCCCGGTCTTCGGATCGACCGCCCGCCGCTGTGGTCGATGGTCAGGCTCACGCGGCGTCATAGACTGGTCGCCTCCATCAGCTTCCGCTTGTTGACCGCATTCGGGTTGATGTACCCCTGGGTCGTCGAGAGCGTCTTGTGGCCCATCCAGTCCATTGGGTCAGGGAGCGGGATCCCTGCACGGACCCTGCGAGCGGCGAAGGTGCGACGGAACGAGTGCGCGGCGGCCTTCTTGGTGATCCCACCCGCCTTGCGGTGCATGACCGACGGGCGCAGGTCGCGCTCCGATCTGCTGTTGGTCGGCTCGACGTCGTCACGGTAGAGAAAGAGACGATCAACCCTGGCGCGGGCCGCCAGGGCAGGCCCTCGTAGGGCCCATCGCCAGCAGACCAGTAGTTCAGCGCTTGACGACGGGCGGGCGCCTGTCGTACACCAGACCCACGGCGAGGGCGACGGACGCAACCCGTCGCCCTCGTCTGCGTTCTGGGACGCCGTTCCTGGCACACCGAGTACCAGGAAGGAGACGGCCCAAACGGGGTAGAATGGCCCCCATCGATCCTCCGTTGACACCTCGCCAGCTCTGGAGGCCTCAGGTGAACAAGGACAACGCTTCAAATCGCAGCGGATCTGTCCACATGCTGACCAGCGCCGTCTCGCGACGCAGCTTCCTGCGGCGGGCTGGCCTGCTCGGCGGCACGACGGCGATGACCGCGCTGCTGGCCGCCTGCCAGCAGCCGCAGGCCCCGGCCAAGCCTGCCGCCGAGGCTCCGAAGCCGACCACCGCGCCGGCCGCCCCGGCCGTCGTCCCGACCCCGCCGCCGGCCAAGCCGACCGAGGCAGCGAAGCCCGCCGAGGCAGCGAAGCCGGCCGCGCCCGCGCCGACCACGGCGGCAGCGGCTCCGACGGCTGCTGCGAAGCCGGCCGCCGCCGCTGGTGGCACGCCGAAGAAGGGTGGCGTCCTCAAGTACGGCCTCTCCACAGACCCCTCGAACTTCGAGCCGCACGTCTCGACCGGCGCCGCCTCCGGAGCGGTCAAGCTGATGGTGTACAGCACCCTGCTGACCTACAACGCGAAGGGCGAGCTGATCGGCAACCTGGCAGAGAGCTTCGGCTGGCTCGACAACAAGACGTTCGAGGTCAAGCTCAGGAAGGGCGTCCTCTTCCACGACGGTTCCGAGCTGACGCAGAGCGACGTCGTCTTCACCTTCAACCGCATCCTCGACAAGGCGACCGCCGCGACCAATGCGCCGCGCCTTGCCGACGTCGACGTCGTCGAGGCCGGCGACAACAACGCCATCCGCTTCAAGCTGAAGCAGTCCAACGCGACGCTGCCGCTGGTCCTGGCGGACAACAGCAGCATGATCGTGTCGGAGAAGTGGATCAAGAGCGGCGTCGATCCGAAGGCGACGATGATGGGCACCGGCCCGTTCAAGTTCGTCGAGCGGCAGCCGGGCGTGGCCGTCGTGCTCCAGAAGTTCGACCGCTACTTCATCCCAGAGCTGCCGTACCTGGACGGCATCACCTTCCAGCCGATGCCCGACGACAACGCCCGTGTGACGGCTCTCCGCTCGGGCAGCGTGGACTTCATCGACTACGTCCCCTACACCCAGATGGACGTGATCCAGAAGTCGAACGACCTCGTGTTCAAGGCGGACACGTCGCTCGGGTTCGGGTGGCTGGCGTTCGTGCACGATGCCGCGCCGGTCAGCGACGTGCGGGTGCGCCAGGCGTTCGCGCTCGGCATGGACCGCGACAAGATGGCCGAGGTGGCGTTCAGCGGCCACGGCTCGGCCATCACCGGCGGGATCATCCCCGAGGGGTGGGTCGGCTACACCAAGGATCTCGAGGGGATGTTCAAGCCGGACTACGAGAAGGCGAAGAGCCTCCTCAAGCAGGCCGGCCAGGAGAATCTGAAGATCGACATCCTGTCCACCTCGACCTACACCGTGATCTCGCGGCCGGCTGAGGCGGCCCAGGCGCAGCTCAAGCAGGCCGGCATCGACGGCAACCTGGTGATGCAGGAGTGGCTGACCTTCCGCCAGACGGTCCAGGCCGGCACCTTCCCGGTCCACGTCTGGGGCTCCGCGCCGAGCTTCAACGACCCTGACTTCCTCAGCGAGTACGTCACCAGCAACGGCTTCTTCGCCAAGCAGATCAAGTTCAAGGACGACACGCTTGACAAGCTGTTCCTGGAGGGCCGCCAGACCGTTGACGTGGCGAAGCGGAACCAGATCTACCAGGACGCCCAGAAGCGCATCGCCGAGGTCGTGCCGTGGGTCTACCTGATTCGCCGCGAGCAGGGTGAAGCGATGCAGAAGTTCGTCAAGGGGTACGAGCACATCGCCGCTGGCGCCTGGACCCAGATCATGCTGCGGGAGACGTGGCTCGACAAGTGAGGCTGGATGTCCTCAAACTGGGGCGGACTGGGGCGAGGCAACGACGATTCGCCGTGAGGAGCAGGAATCGGTGACACGGTATCTGGCGCGGCGACTGGTCTACCTGCTGGTGCAGGTGGTGTTGATCGCCACCACCGTCTTCATGCTGATCAGGCTCGTGCCGGGCGATCCGGCACGGGCGGTGGTCGGCGAGACCGCCTCCGAAGAACAGGTCGCCATTATGCGGCAGCGGCTCGGCATCGACCGGCCGTTCCACGAGCAGTACTTCACCTGGATGGGCGGCGTCCTGCGCGGCGACCTCGGCAAGTCGATCATCAACAGCGATCCGATTGGCAGCCAGATCGCGTTGCGGATCGGCAACACCTTCGAGCTGACGATCCTGTCCACGCTGACGGCCCTGCTGATCGGCATCCCGCTTGGGGTGGTGGCCGCCGTCAAGGCCAACCGCGCGCCCGACTTCGTCGTCAGCACCCTGGCGATGGTCGGCTTGAGCATGCCCGGCTTCGTGGTCGGCACAGTGCTGCTGCTGGTCTTCGGGCTGATGCTGCGCTGGCTGCCCCAGCAGCAGTACGTGCCGTTCCTGTCCAACCCGCGCCAGCACGTGGAGCTGCTGATCCTGCCGGTCCTGACGCTGGCCGCCTCGACCTCCGCCGTCATGATGCGGATGACGCGGGCCTCCATGCTGGAGGTCGTGCGGCAGGACTACGTGCGGACAGCCCGCGCGAAGGGGCTACAGAACGGCATCGTGCTGATGCGGCACGCCCTTCGAAATGCGCTCAACCCGGTCGTCAGTCTGATCGGGCTCGAGCTGGCGGTCCTGCTCGGCGGCACCGTCATCGTCGAGACCATCTTCGGCTGGCCGGGCCTCAGCTCGCTGCTGCTGGCCGGCGTGCGCTCGCGAGACTATCCGACGGTCCAGGCCGTCGTGCTGGTGATCGCCGTGTTGACCATTCTGATCAATCTCGCTGTCGATCTGGTCTACGGCCTGCTCGACCCGCGCATCCGCTACTCGTAGGGGGCAGGAACGCTCATGGCTGCCGATGCACCGGCAAAGACCCCGGGGACGACCGCCGCGGCGGCCGGGCCGACGAGCGCTCGCCGGCTGGCGCCCGAATCGCTGGGTCGGCGGATGCTGCACAGCCCGCGCATCGTGGTGAGCCTCGTCTTCCTCGGTCTGATTGGGCTGGTCTCCCTGGCCGCCCCCGTCGTCGCGCCCCAGGATCCGACCCAGATGGCCGCCCGACCGCTGCTCAGCCCTGGGGGCCAGTATCTGCTGGGGACCGACGATTTCGGGCGCGACGCCCTGAGCCGGCTGATCTTCGCAGGCCGGGTGTCCCTTGGCGTGTCGGTGGCGTCGGTCGTCATGGCGACGTTCGTCGGCGTCTGGCTGGGCTTGATGGCCGGCTACTTCGGCGGCTGGGCCGACACGCTGATCATGCGCGCGATGGACCTGCTGCTCAGCTTCCCGACGATTGTGCTGGCAATCGCCATCGTCGCGATGCTGGGGGCGAGCCTGACCAACCTGATCTTCGTCATCGCCATCGTCTACGTGCCGCGATTTGTCCGCATTGTCTACGGAGCCACGCTCAGCGTTCGCGAGCTTGAGTACGTCCAGGCCGCGCGCGTGGCTGGGGCAGGCGACTTCCGCATCCTGCGCCGCTCGATCCTGCCAAACGTCCTGACGCCGATCATGGTGCAGTTCTCGCTGAGCCTCGGCTTCGCGATCCTGGTCGAGACGGGCCTGTCGTTCCTGGGCCTGGGAGCGCAGCCGCCAACGCCGTCCTGGGGCAACATGGTGGCCGCCGCCCGCCCGACGATGGAGACGCACGTCTGGCTGCTGCTGGCGCCAGCCGGCGCGGTCGGCCTGACGATCCTGATGCTGAACACGCTGGGCGATGGCCTGCGCGACCTGCTCGACCCGAGGATGGCCCGCAACTAGCGCGTCAGGCCGCGACGCCAGAAGTCGTAGGGGTCAGCGCCGGCCCGGAAGCCCTGCGCTTCGACCATTGCTGCCGCGGCTTCGAAGCCGAGCGCGAGCCGATCTGGCAGGTGGGCGTCGCTGGCGAAGCTGACAGCGTCACCGCCCTCCTCGTACCACCAGCGGACAATCACTGGCGGCAGCGGAACGCGGGTGTTCACTTCGAGGACGCGGCCCGTCTGCTTGAGCGCCCGCAGGACCGCGCGGTACTCGGCCTCGAACTGGGCAGGCACGAACTCCGACCCCGACTTGTGCCAGTGCCGCACCGGGTAGTCGATGTGCGCCAGCACCTGGAAGACGCTCGACCCCTCGATCATCTGGCGGACCTCGTCCAGGTACGCGCCCATCACCTGGGCGGCCGGCTCGGTCCAGAAGTAGACGTCCATCAGTCGTGCGCCATCGCCGTCACGGCGCGAATGGACCGACGCCAGGATCCGCTCGAAGGGGTGCCGCGCGGCCAGGCGGGCGACGGCGTCAGGGTGCCAGTGCGGCTCGCTGATCTCGACGCCGGACAGGATACGCAGCGTGGGAAAGCGCTCACGGCAGCGCTCGATGCTGGCGAGGTAGCCGTCGACGTCGATCTCGGGGTGCCGGAGCACCGTGCCGCCACCCATGTGGCGCAGGAACGCCTGTGGCAGCGCCGGGAGCACCTCCGGCTCGAAGAGATACGGCACGAAATCGACGTGCTCCGTGAAGGCGAGCGCCGGCAGCCCGATCTCGACGGCGCGGGCGCAGGTCTGCTCCATGTTGCCGGCGATGGCATCCCAGGACCACTCCGAGTGGACGTGGTTGTCTGGCGGCAACACAGGCAGCACACCTCGCAGGGGCAGGCCGCTCTGGCGGCCGGTTCGTGGCAGCCAACCGTCAGGGCGGGTGGCTGGTGGACCTGAGGGGACTCGAACCCCTGACCTCGCGGATGCGAACCGCGCGCTCTCCCAGCTGAGCTACAGGCCCTGGCATCGACAACCGGCCACGAGAGCCAGTCGGACAGCGACGAGAACTATAGCATGTCACGGCCCGAACTGCGAGGCTCGCCGTGGGTCGTGAGCGGGTGTAGGGTTCTGGGTTCCGGGTTTCAGAGGTGGGTCGTGGGTCGTGGGTCGTGGGAATCGCGTGTTTGCTACGATGCAGTGACGCATGTCGCTTCTGGAAACCAGCCCGCCGTAAACCCATACAAGCCCACACGCGGGACAGGACGCAGGGCGTGCGCGGTGGCCTCCCCTCACCTCACGGAACGTGCGTGCGGAAAGATGATGGGCGCCCGTCGTTGACGAGCAGGTGAAACGGCGGCGTCATCTGGCCTATGCTCTCAGAGCGCTCGCCCCGTGGGTGCGCGAGCGTGCGATGCGCTCCACCTGTCGGCCGGCGCCGGCCGATGCATCACGTCCGCGCCGCCTGGCGGCCGGAGGGAGGACCGTCGATGATCGACGCGACGAAGCTGTCGCCAGCGGAGCAGAAGGCGTTCTACGACGAGCAGGGCTACATCGTCCATCCAGAGCTGCTGACTCGCGACGAGGTGGCCGTCCTGCGGGCGGCGCTGGCCGAGGTGCTCGAAGAGTCGAAGGGGCTGACCGAGAACAACGACAAGTTCTCGATCACCCGCGGCGACGATGGCGGCTACTACGTCCGCCGAATCTTCAACCCGATCAAGCAGCACCAGGCGTTCTGGGATGCGATGCACCACCCCCGCATCCTCGACGCCGTCGAGGCCCTGATCGGCTCGAACATCCAGCTGCACCACTCGAAACTGAACCTCAAGCCGCCCACCAGCCGCGAGGCCCGCTTCGAGTGGCACCAGGACTACCCGTTCTTCCCGCACTCCAACTACGACCTCGTGGCCGTCCTCGTTCACCTGGACGACGCGACGCGTGAGAACGGGTGTCTGCGGATCATCCCCGGCAGCCACAAGCAGGGACCGCAGATGCACGTCTTCGCGCGGGACGGCGCATTCTCGTCGAAGCTGGCCGATCAGGCCGTCCTCGGCGACGAGTCGTCCTGGTTCTACGCCGAGTGTCCGGCCGGCGGCGTCGAGATCCACCACTGCAACATGCTCCACAGCTCGACGGCCAACCGTGGGACCAACCCGCGCAGCGTCCTGATCTTTCAGTACCGTGCAGCCGACAACGTGCTGCTGGGTGGCAGTGGCGGCGCGTACGGCGCTGGCACCATCGTGCGGGGCACGAACCCGTACGAGGCGCGGCTGCTCGACGGCACGGTGGTGAAGCTGCCCGGCGAGATCAAGGACCCACTCCAGCGCGACGGCTGACCGGCGGCGGTCAGCTTTCAGCTCCCAGCGGTCGGGAGGCGTCGCGCACCGCCGACTGAGGACTCCTGAAAGCTGACCGCTGAGAACTCGGCGGCTGGTAGAATCCAGAGGCGGCCCGTTCGGTGCATCGTGCCCGAGGCGGGCCGCGCCGGTTGCTACCACGCGAGGAGAACCCATGCCAGGACCGCTCCAACTCTTCGGCCAGCCGTCCCGAGGAGCGCTCGCTCGAGGTGTGCTCGTTGGCGGAGCGGTGGCGGTCGGTTGGGCCATCGCCCGACGGTACGCCGACGATGGCGATACCCGCCTCATCGACTGGGACACCGCCACGAAGGTGGCGACGCGCCTCAGCGGCGCCGATGGCGGGATCTCGTCGCTCGACCGCGCCCGCCTCCAGCACGAGTACGAGTCGATGGTCCGCGAGATCGAGGGGCCGATTGCCGACTACTGCGGCACCACGCTGCCGCTCGGCGAGATCGACGTGCGCGTGCTCGACCGCGCCGAGTGGATCCAGGCGAATGTCGTCAGCTTCAAGCAGATGTTCCGCCCGCTCGAAGAGGTCTACGTCGAGACGCTGAGCAAGGCTGGCGGCGGCTTCCCTGGCATGACGCGGATCAGCCGCACGGTCCTCTCGACGCAGGTCGGCGTGCTGCTCGGCTTCCTGGCGCGGAAGGTGCTGGGCCAATACGACATCAGCCTGCTCGGCCACGAGCCGATGGAGACCGGCAAGCTGTACTTCGTCGAGCCGAACATCCGCATCCTGGAGCGCACGCTCAGCGTGCCGGCCCACGATCTCCGCAAGTGGATCGCGCTGCACGAAGCGACGCATGCCCATGAGTTCGAGGTCTATCCGTGGGTGCGGACCTTCTTGAATACGCAGTTGGAGAGCTACCTCCGCAGCATGGCCGAGGAGCTGACCAGCCCGGCCGGCACGGTGATCGGCGGGCTGGCGGCGCGGCTGCTCTCCAACCTCAGGAACGGGCACAACCTGATCGAGGCGATGATGTCGCCGCACCAGCGGCAGATGCTCTCGCGGCTCCAGGGGCTGATGAGCCTGGCCGAGGGGTACTCGAACCACGTCATGAATCGCGTCGGCGCGCAGTTGTTGCCGTCCTACGAGGAGATTCACCAGCGCGTCGAGCATCGGCAGGCGAACCGCAGCCAGATCGAGGAGCTGTTCCTGCGCCTGACGGGCCTCAAGATGAAGATGGAGCAGTACGCGCTGGGCGAGAAGTTCGCCGGGCGCGTCGCGGACGAGCGCGACGTGGCGTTCTTGAATCAGGCGTGGCAGTCGCCAGAGTGGCTGCCGTCCGAAGCCGAGATCCGCGATCCTGACAGCTGGATCGCGCGGATGGACCGCGAAGGGGGCGTGCGTGGCCGGGGAGCCGCCGTCCAGGCCGGCTAGGGCGCAGCGCGGCGGCCTGATGCGGTTCACGGTGGTCGACAACGAGTCCACGGTGAGCTTCATCGGGCCGGACCGCGCGCTGCATGCGCTGGTCGCCGCGTGCGCCACGGGGCCGGCTTCGCTGACCGATCTGCTGGACCGTGTCTCGCTGTTCGTGGGCGATCTCCGCGAGCGCGTGTTGAGCGGGCTGGCCGTCTTCGACGAGCACAACGCCAGGGACAATACCCGCTGGATCCATGCGGCCTTCGAGATCTGCAAGCCGGAAGAGGTGCCGGTCTTCCGAGTGCTCGACGGCCGAACCCGCGACATGAGCCTCAGCCCGGTCTGGGCCGGGGCCGTCGTGTTCAACCTGAAGTCGCGGCGCATCGTCCAGATCCAGAACACCTACGCCGACATCAAGCGGAAGGGGCGGCTGCGCGTGCTGGAGGGGCAGACGCCGACCAACCGTGTCGAGCGGTACGAGCTCGGCCCGGAATGGACGGTCGTGCCGGAGCGATGACGGCAGCTCCGGCCCCCGCTCCCATGGTCGCCCGCCCGTCCGCCCAGGGCCGACGCCCGGCCCTCGACTGGCTCTCCCGCCTGCTGGCCTGGGATGTCGTGGTGCTGGCGGCGATGCTGGGGATCGCGGCCGCGGCGCGCTGGCCGAATCTCTGGCTGATCCCGACGTTCACCGACGAGACCATTGAGGTCAAGCTCTCTTACGACATCGTGCGGGGGGCAGCCGCGCCGTTGACGAGCGTCGATCCGTACATCGGCGCGTTCTGGAACTGGGTGCTGGCGCTCGGGTTCTGGACGGTCGGGCTGAGTCCGTGGCTGCCGCGCCTGCTGGTCTTCCTGACGGGCGTCGCCACGGTCGGGGCCGCCTGGTGGCTCGGGCGGGAGGTGACAGGCCGGCGCGGTGCCGTGGTCACGGCGCTCTTCATGGCCGGTTGCTCGACGCACGTCCTGGTGAACAGCCACGTTGCGTGGTCGCACTCGACCACGCCGCTCTGGACGACGCTCGGGATGGCCTGCCTCGTGCGCGCCCTGCGGGGGGATCTGCGCTGGGCCGTCGGAACGGGGTTCTTCGTCGGTCTGGGGGTGCAGACGCACATCACCTCGGTGCTGCTGCTCCCCGGCATCGGCCTGACCGTGCTGCTGCAGCGGCCGGGCATCCTGCGTACCCGCTGGGCGCTGTTCGCCGTGCTGGCGTTCGCGTTGGCGACGGTCAATCTGCTGGTCTACAACGTCCAGACCGGCGGCGGGACGCTGCGTGGCGGGCAGGCAGTCCTGGCGGACTACAACAGCCAGGACGACGGCCCCGACGCCAGCGCCTACACCGAGAACCTTGGTCGGTTGACGCTGGCGACCTCCTGGGTGCTGAGCGGAGCCATTGAGAAGCGCCGCTTCGTCAACGAGACGCTGGCGCAGCCGCTCTTGCTCGGATACCTGGGCCTGGCCGTCGCCAGCGTCCTGTGGGCGGCCCGCCGCCGGGTCTGGCTGCCCTTGCTGGTATGCGTGCCGTACCTGCTGGCGTTGCCGCTGCTCCAGGGCAAGTACGAGCCGCTGCTGAACGGTCGGTACGTCATGCCGATCCTGCCTCTCGCCTTCGCGAGTATCGGGCTGGTCGTGGCAGAACTGTCCATCAGGCTCGCGCGGCGCTGGCCGACACAGGCAGGGTTGACCGGGGCCGTGATGCTGGGAGTGGCCCTGGTGGTGGCGCTCTACCCGCTCGCGCCGTTGGCCCGCTACCAGCGGTCTGCCCGGACCAATCATCCGATCCTGGCCGCTCACGAGGCGGTGCTGGCCGGCCGCCAGCCCGGCGAGAAGGTGCTGGTGGACTACGGCCTCGACGGGGTCTTCTTCATGGCGGCCGGCAGCGCCTTCAAGGCGACTGAGTTGCTGCTCGGGGGCAGCAACGTCCCGTACACGGTGATCGATGCCCGCCCGGCCTCGCTGGAGGATGCGCTCCAGGGGCAGGGGTCGCGGCTGATCGTGCTGAACGCCGAGAAGGTGCGGAACCTGAGCCGCAATTTCACGCTGACGCCGCTGATGGGCGGCGAGCGCGACGGCCCCGGGTTTGGGGTCTTCCGAGTCTCGGTCCGATGATCCGAAGCGTCACATGTGTGAGTGTGATTGCGAGCATGCGTCAGTCGATGGGTCGCCGGGAGCGGGTATACTAGCCGCATGGCAGAGCAGGCGCGAACGGCGAACCAGGACAGGCGGCGTGTGGGGCGGCGGGCGGCACTCGGGGTCTGGGCCAGCGGTCTGATGGGCGTGGCCGGGGCCTGCGGCGACCGCTACGCGTCTGAGATCGACGGGCCGGACGGCAAGATCCTCCAACTGGAGCGCGACGATCTCCTGGTGCTGGTCAGCGACTTCAAGGGTCAGTATCAGCCGGGTGATCGCATCGCCGTGAAGGTGCTGATCAACAACCAGAGCAGCCGGCTCTGCCAGGCGCGCATCCGCACCCGCCTGCTCGGGCGAGGTCAGCAAGCGGTCGTCGAGGCCGAGGTGGCGACGGTCAACATCCGCCCGTTCGACGCCACGCCGACCGAGCGTGTCCTGAGCCTGCCGAACAACCTGCCGGCCGGCGAGTACACCCTTCAGGTGGAGCTGCCGCCCTGGAGCTTCGAGGGTCGGCAGGCCGGCGGCGGCGCGATGACTACCACCATCAAGATCGGCGCCTGAGCGCGCGGCGGTCTGGGTCCAGGTAGGCGACTCCCCTGACCGCCGGCAGCCGAGGCCCCGCCGCTCCGATGGGCAGCATTGTGGTTTCGACCGGCTCGCTGCCGCTGACGGCGACGGCCGTCCGCAACGCCCGGCTTCGGGCGGCCGGCATCGCGCTGATCCCGGCGCTGCTGTTCCTGTTCGCGGCAGCGCCGCGGCTCTTGCAGCCGGATCTCGTGCCGTTCGGCTCAACCCAGGCGCGGTACGTCACCGCTGCCGAGAACGCTGGCGTGGTTTCCGGGTGGCAGCTGGTCGGGGATCCGTCCCATTCAGCCCTCGCCTGGACGTATGCGCTGCTCGCCGTGCAGTCGTCACCCGTCATCGGCTGGGTGATCGTGCGGGGGCTGCTCGATGCGCTCGGGGTAGCGTTCCTGTACCTGAGCGCGCGCCCTATCCTCGGTGTTCGTGGGGCGGTGGCTCTGGGTTTGCTTTCGAGCGTCTCGCCGATCCTCTGGAGCGCGAGCCGTGACCCCGCCGGGTCGCTGAGCGCGCTGCTGACCGCGCTGGCGCTGTGGGCAGGCGTGGCGCTCGCACGCCGTCCGACGCTCGTGCGGGGCGGCCTGTTCGGGCTTGCGCTCGGCCTGCTGATGCGGGCAGATCCGTTCCCCTGGTTGCCGGTGGCCATCGGGGCCGTGGCCCTGGGCGTGGGCCGGGCTTCGTGGCGCGTCGGCAGCCTGACGGCGCTCTGCATGTTGCTGCTGGCATGGCCCGTCGTGCCGGCGATGCGCGACGCGACGTCACTGGGAAGCGTGGTGAGCGGCCTGCTCTCGCCGAGTCGCGGGCTGCTCACCTCGCTCTGGCCGTTGCTGTGCCTCGCCATCGCCTCTCCACTTCTGGTCCGGCGGCGGGCCGTTCGGTGGTTGACCTGGACCGTTCTGGGCGGGCTGTGCGCACTGTCCGTGGCTATCACCGTGCTGGACATGCAGGCGGATGCGTCGGCCGAGTGGCAGCGCTCGATTTTCGACAGCCGGGCGGGGAATCCGTATACCGACGCGTCGATGCTTGCGGTGACGGGCACACTCGGCTCACGGCCCAGTCTTCGCGAGGTCGACGCGCTCACCAGGGGGCTGCGTGAGGCCGCCGGGCGTTCGGACGCGCACGAGGTCACCGTGGTCGACTCGCAGACGCTCCGAATGACCGACGTCATCACCTACGCTGTGCGTCGGGCTGGCCTCCACGAGCGGGGGCTTCAGTTCGCCATCGGGACGCTGCCGCTCGAACGCGAGGCGCTGTATCTCGTAGCGGAGCACGCGCGCGCGGAGGCAACCCGGCCCTGGCCGGCTGAGTTCCTTCGCCCGTCTTCCAGTGTGCAACAGTTCACCCCAGAGGGCGTGCCACTCGGACTGTCAGTCCTCTCGCTTCGACCGCGCGACGCCGATCACTGGCTGATGAAGACCGTCCCGGTGGCGAACGGGGAGTTCGCAGATGGGACGGTCCTCAGGGGCGTTGCATTGCACACGGTTGGATCGTTGCTGAGCGTGACGACGTACTGGCAGTTGCCAACGCGCAGCCAGACTGCAAGTTTGGGTGAGCGCGTCCGCGTCAGCCTGTCCTCGACAGGGCAGGCTCCTACGAACACGGGGCTGCCTTCGCTTGCCAGCCGGCATGCCGATGAACTGACGGTCCTGACGGTGCTCGCGCCACTGGAGCGCGGCGGACCGACCTCCGCCACGCTCGACCTCCAGCTGTTCGATTCGGCAGGCAGCGCTGTCGCACGGACGGATGGCGCTCCCTCCCTCAGCGTGCCGATCGGGCTGCCGCACCGCTGACGTTCTCGTTCGCGCGGTCTGACTCGTAGTCTGACGGGAGCGTCGGCCTGTGGTACAAGGTCGGCGCGCACGGCGGCGCACGGGAGGCAGCATGACGCTGGCAATCGATCTGACCGGCAAGGTCGCGGTGGTGACGGGGGCCGGCAAGGGGATCGGGCGCGCCATCAGCCTGGAGTTGGCACAGGCCGGCGCAGACGTCTTCGGCGTCAGCCGGACCGCCTCAGATCTGGATTCGCTCGCATCAGAGGTCCGCGCGCAGGGCGTCAGGTTCGGGGCCTGCGTGGCCGATCTGTCGTCCGCCGCCGCTGCGGAGCAGGCCGCTCGGGCTGCTGCTGACTTCGGACAGGTTGATGTCCTGGTGAACAACGCCGGCATCGCCCGCACCGCACCAGCCGAAGATGTGACCGAGGCCGACTGGGACGCCGTCATGGACACCAACCTCAAGGGCGCGTTCTTCGTGGCGCAGGCGTTCGGGCGTGGGATGCTGGCGCGCGGCGGCGGGCGGATCGTCAACGTCACGTCGCAGGCCGGCGTGGTCGGCCTGCGCGATCACGCGGCCTACTGCGCCAGCAAGGCCGGCCTGGGCCTGCTGACAAAGGTGCTGGCTATCGAGTGGGGACCGCGCGGCGTGGCCGTCAATGCCGTTGCGCCGACGGTGATCCTGACGCCGATGGGCGAGCAGGTCTGGGGCGATCCTGCCGTCGGTGCGCCGATGCTGGCGAAGATCCCGCTGGGGCGCTTCGGGCGGCCGGCGGAGGTCGCAAGTGTGGTGGCGTTTCTCGCCAGCGACCTCGCCGGCATGATCAACGGCGAAACGATCCTGATCGACGGCGGGTACACGGCCCAGTAGGCAGGGCGTGGATCGTGGGGCGTGGGGCGTGGGGCGTCGGGCGTGGATCGTGGATCGTGGATCGTGGAGCGTGGATCGTGGATCGTGGATCGTGGATCGTGGAACTCCTGGTGAAAGCACGCGACTTGCAATTGTCATCCTGAGCGCAGCGAAGGACCTCACCCGCTGACCGTCACTCTTTGTGTCACGCACCGACCGTCATCTTCTGCATCACTCGATGATCGTCAGCGCTCGCGTCAGCGGGTGAGGTCCTTCGCTGCGCTCAGGACGACAATTGCAAGTCGCGTACATACCAACGGCTGGCCGTCTGCGAGTCTGCTTCCTGACGCCGAGCGCCACACGATCCACTTGGCCGAGCGCCACACGATCCACCTGGCCGACGCCGACGGCGGCCCTGAGGAAGCTGGCGGCGGGGGAGACGACTCGGGGGAAGCAGACCTGGCGGCGTGCCGTTCGCCGCTATGCGCTGCTGCGCCCGCCGGTTGCCCGCGCCGCGCCGTGCAGCGGGGCCCAGCGTTCCAGCGCCGCCCGCAGCGCGTCGATCTGCACCGGCTTGCTCAGGTAGTCGTCCATGCCGGCGGTCAGGCAGCGCTCGCGGTCGCCCTGCATCGCGCTGGCCGTCATCGCGATGATCGGCGTGCGGTGGCCGCTCGTCTCATGCTCGCGGATGGCCGCCGTCGCCTCGAAGCCATCGACGTCCGGCATCTGGCAGTCCATCAGGATGGCGGCATACGGCTGCCGCTGGCTGCTCTGGATCGCCTCTCGGCCGTCCGAGACGACATCCGCACGGTAGCCAAGCCGCTCCAGCATCCGTACGGCCACGCGCTGGTTGACGGCGTTGTCCTCGGCAACCAGGATGCAGGGTCGTGACGCCGTGCGGTCGTGCTGGCCAGGGCCGTCAACGGCTCCGCCGAGGCGACGCAGCCCGAAGCTCCGGGCTGCTCGACTCTTCAGCGCGATAGCCACGGCGTCCAGCAGCTGCGGTTGGCGGACCGGCTTCGTCAGCGCGACCGAGATGCCGCTCTGATGCAGCGCGTCGATCGTCCCTGGCGCGCCGATGGAGGTGAGCATCACCAGCGGCAACGCTGAGAGCCGATGGTCGAGCTTGATCTGGCGAGCGAGATCCAGCCCGTTGGTGGCCGGCATGTGGTAGTCGAGCACCGCCAGGTCGAAGGGCCGGTGCAGCGCAGCGGCGGCGTGCAGCGCCGCGAGCGCCGAGGCCGCGTCAGACGCACTCTGGGGGAGGATGCCCCAGGCGGCCATCTGCCGTTCGAGGATGAGCCGGTTGGTGGCATTGTCGTCGACGATCAGGATCCGCTTGCCGATCAGCTCGTCGGGCGGAATCGGCGGGGCCGGGGCCTCGGCATCGGAGCGTTCGAGCTGCGCCTCAAACCAGAAGGTGCTGCCGGCGCCCTCGGCGCTGTCCATCCCGATCGTGCCGCCCATCAACTCCACCAGTTGCCGCGAGATGGTGAGCCCCAGGCCGGTGCCCCCGTAGCGGCGGGTGGTCGAGCCGTCGGCCTGCGAGAACGCCTGGAAGAGGCGCGGTCTGAGGGCGTCCGGGACGCCGATGCCGGTGTCCCGCACCTCGAAGCGCAGCGTCGGATGGCGGAAGGCGCGCTCGTTGGCAGCGTCGGCGTCGGCGACGGTGACTGAGATCAGCACCTCGCCGCGTTCGGTGAACTTGACGGCGTTGCTGACCAGATTGGTCAGGATCTGCCGCAGGCGGCCGGAGTCACCACGGACCAGCCCCGGCACGTCGTTCGCGATGTCGGCGACCAGCTCCAGGCCCTTCCGATGGGCGGACTCGGCGAGCAGGTCCGCGACCTCCTCGACCAGCTGGCGGATGTTGCAGTCCAGCAGTTCGAGCTCCAGGCGCCCGGCTTCGATCTTTGAGAAGTCCAGGATGTCGTTGACAATCGTCAGCAACGACTCGGCGCTCGATCTGATCGTCTCGGCAAACTCCTGCTGATCGTGGTCCAGCGCGGTGTCGAGCAACAGGCCGGCCATGCCGATGACGCCGTTCATCGGGGTGCGGATCTCGTGGCTCATGTTGGCGACGAACTCGGACTTCAGGCGGGACGATTCAACCGCCCGGTCGTACAGGCTGGCGTTCGTCATCGCCGTTGCCGCCTGGGCGGCCAGCAGCTCCAGAAGCTGGACGTCGTCGTTTCGGTGATCGCGGGTGTCGTGGTACAGCACGTCGAGCGCGCCAATCGAGCGTCCCTCGATGACCAGCGGCACGATGATCTGCGAGCGGAATCCGTGCCGCCGCGACCAGGTCAGTTGTCTCAGGTTTGGGACCGTCTCGAAGTTGTTGATGACGGCCGGCTGCTGGCTGGTTACCACCTGACCGGTCAGTGTCTGGTCCAGTTCGATGCGGTGACGCGCCTGGAAATGCTCCACGTGTGAGATCAGCTCGGCCTGCCCTGACAGCGCGACGACTTCCAGCATCTCGCTGTCGTCGCCGAGCAGGAAGAGGCGCGAGAGGTCAGCGCCCAGCAGATCGACAGAAGCCTGCGTCACGAACTGCTGCACGGTCTGGACGTTCAGGGTCTCGCCGACGAGGCGGCTGAGCTCGGCGAGGCGCGTCATGCGGCGGGCGCGGGTCGTGGCCTGCTCGAAGAGGCGGGTCTTCTCGATGGCCACGGCCAGGTGCGGCGTCAGCTCTTCGAGATAGTCCACATGCTCGCGCGAGAAGGCGTTCACCCTGTCACTCACCAGGTTGAGCACCCAGCGGCAATCCTCTCCGCGCACGATCGGGACACAGACGCTCGACAGAAAGCCGAGCTTGACGCGGTCGGCGTGCAGGGGGTTGGTGCTCAGCCGGTAGTCCGGCACGATGATGGTCGTCCGTGACTGAATGGCCCGCAGGGCGACGGTGCCCTCGGCCGACTCCCGCACGATCGGCATCGCGCCCGCGTTCTTCCGTGCGTGCATGGCGTAGAACGTCACCGTGTGCGACGGCTGTTCGTACAGCGCGAAGCTGCCCAGGACACACGGGACGATGCGCTGGATCTCACGCAGCAGGGCGCTGAGCAGTTCTGGCAAATCGAGCGATGAGCTGATGATGCGCGCCATGTCGGCCACGACCTCGGCTCGGTGCGCCTGGGCCAGCGAGCGCTCGCGCAGACGGGCGTTCTCCAGCGCGACGCCGGCGAGTGACGCGAGGGCCGTCAGCGTCTCGACTTCCGGCGCGGAGAACGGCTCGCCGTTGTAGCGAAAGACGGTAATAGCCGCGAGGGGCTCGCCGGACATCACCACGGGCGCGGCCATCGCCGTGAGGTTGGGCACCCGCGCATACGCCTCGCGCAGGATCGGGCCGGCCGAGATAGAGGCGTCCTGGAGGATGTTGATGGCGACTGTAGGCTCACCTGTCGAGATCGCCTTGCCGGCGACGCCATCCGTCCGAGGATAGGGGCCAAGCTCGAGGAGTGGGAAGGCGTCGGCCCCGGCTGCGTGGGTGCAGCGGACCAACTGCGTGGATGTGTCCAGTTGGAACAGTCCGGCCGTCGCCGCTTCGCCCAGGCGCAGCGCGGCGTCGAGAATGATGGCAACCGTCGACTCAGGCCCGTCCGCAGCGAGTATCGCCTGGGACACTTCGAGGATCAGCCTGGGGGACAGCATCTCTCGACCTGCACATCCATGTGACACTGCTGGTCGGCTGCTCGCAGCGCAGCGAAATCGGCCGTACCAACACTCTCAACGGGAGGACACCCGCAAACGGGATGCGGACGCCCAGCTGGCACAAACGGTCTGTCGTGTGCGCGGCTTGGCAGCGGCGCGCCGGTCGTGGCATGCGCGTCCATCGATGATGGTGCGTCGGCCCCGACGAGCGCAAGGTCTGCGTCAGCGACCGCAGGGCAATCGCATGTTGGGTGTGTCGTGCCGCCGCGTCGGGGCTTGAAAGCCCCGCCTACACGCATGCAGTCGCTGCGCGACGCTCCAGTCGCACCAGTCCCTGTCCGTGCCCGGTGTCCGTCGCGCAGCGACGGTGTGACTGTAGGCGGGGACTTCAGTCCCCGACCGCCCGTTCCATGATGCTTCGGGGACACCAATGAACAGGCAATCGCCCTGATGCTGCTACCAGTGCAATCGTATGTTGAGCGCGTCGTGCCGCCGCGTCGGGGCTTGAAAGCCCCGCCTACGATCCTGCAGTCGCTGCGCGACGCTCCAGT
>JADZEM010000187.1 GCA_020850535.1 Chloroflexota bacterium | reverse complement strand
TGAACTGGCCGCCCCAGGTGTCGAGCACCAGGCTCAGGCGGCCCTTGCCGTCGGTTCGGAGGCGGAAGCCCTCGCCGTCCTTCTTGTCCAGGCCGAGCTTGTCCAGCATCTCGTTGGACTTGGCGACGTCGAGCTTCGCCCACATGGTGCGATACTCGGGGCCGGGGTTGTACTTGTTGGACTCGGACGGCGCGACCGATCCGGACGTCCCCGTCCCGAGCCAGAACGTCTCGTTGACCTGGTCGCGGTCGATGCCGAGGCCGACGGCTCGACGGAAGTCGGGGTTCGAGATCCACTTGGCGACTTCGGGATCGGCGTCGAAGCTGAGGTTGTACTTGAGGCCGCAGTCCGCGCCGTTGTCCGCGATATCCAGCTGCATGCGGTAGTTGCCCTTCTGCTGGTTCTCCAGGAAGACGGGCAGCTTCCCCATGTCCAGGTGGCGGGACTGCATGTCGTACTCGCCGGCGATGGCGCGCAGGTTCAGCACTTCGAGGTTCTCGGCGAGCTGGAACTGGACCTTGTCGATGTACGGCAACTGGTTGCCGTCCGTGTCCACCCAGATGCTGTACGGGTTGCGCTCCCAGGTCCAGCTTGGGGTGTTGATCGGGGTGGCCAGCTTCCAGGGGGTCAACACCGGCAGCTCGGGGTTGAGCTGCCACTTGTTGCGATCCTTGAACATGCTGACCCAGTTGTCGAAGTTGTTCTGCCTGGCCAGCGCATCCAGCTTGTCCTGGCCGGCGTGCTTGGGCAGGAACTGCTTCAGGTAGTGGGCCGGGGCGAAGATCGGCACGCCGGATGGGTCACCCTGATAGGAGTGCGCCGAGATGGCCGTCGAGCCAGCCAGGACGGCGGGGAACAGGTAGTACGGCTCCGGGAAGATGAACTTGATGGTCGTGGCGTCCACCTTCTCGATCTTGCCGGGCTTGCCGTTGATCGACATCAGCGCCGAGCCGGTGGGGAAGAGCTCCTTGTTCTGGTAGATGTCCTCCCAGGCAAAGACGAAGTCGTCGGCGGTGAACGGCGTCCCGTCCGACCACCGATGCCCCTGCCGCAGCTTGATCTGCGTGACCTTGCCGCCGTCTTGCAGCTCGAAGCTCTTGGCGATGTTCGGGACGATGGTCTCGCCGGTGTAGTCCCAGAACAGCAGGTGATCCGGCCCGCTGACGTTGCGGAAGCCGTTCCACTGGTCGCCGGGGCCGGTGAACCCGTGACGCCAGATCCCGCCGTACTTGCCGACCTCGCCCAGCGGCTTGACGACGATCGGCTCGGGGCCGATGCGCTCGGCGACGGCCGGCAGCTTGCCGGCCTTGACCATCTCCGCGAGGTCCGGCGCTTCCTTGAAGCTCTTGGGCATCTGGGCGGCCTCGGTCACGACGCTCGGCCCTTCGAGCTTGCCGATGAGCTGCGCACCGAGCTTCGGCTCGCTCTTGGCGGCCGGCTTGGCTTCGGCTGGTTTCGCGGCCTCCGCTGGTTTCGCGGCAGCGGCAGGGGCCGGAGCGCTGGTGGCGGCCGGCGCGGCGGGCTTCGCCTCAGCTGCGGGGGCCGCGGTGGCGGCAGGCGCCGCCGGCTTGGCTTCGGCGGGCTTCGAATCGGCTGGCTTCGTGGCCGGCGCGCTCGGGGCGCAGGCGGCAAGGAGGCTCACGCCTCCTACGGTGATGGCGCCGGTCGCGCCATACTTGAGGAAGTCGCGTCGCGTCAGACCGGGCTTCGTTGCCATGCGGTGCTCCTGAACGCCGGCGGCCATCGTCATCGACAGGCCGCGTCACTACGATGCCTCACGTCACACGTCTGCCTACGGGAAACGGCTGGTCACCTCCCCACCCTGGCGATCGATCGTGAGCAAGCCGATGCATCAGCGTTGATGCTGGGCGCGAGCGCCGGGGCTCCACTGCCCCAGGTTGTCCGATCCGACTACACGTACCAGGAGGATGGGGGAACTGTCAATCGATTTCCTGACGCAAGTGCGGTGCGCTCAGTGGTTGTCCGTCGTCTCGCCGCGCGTCAACCGGCCGACAGCGGCTGGCGCAGCCGGACTGTTTGACATTCCGCAGCGGCGGAGTCAGAATCATTCTTACCGTCGGCACGCTACTAAAGCGATTTGGCCTCTGCCGACACGATCCGCCACAATACGTCCGTGCAGACCACCGGCTTTTAGATAGCGGTCGCGACGATGCAAGGCCGCCGGAGTCACGGTGACGTGAGATCCAGGCCTCCAACGCCCATGCTGAGCCGCGCCAGCGCATTCGGAGCACCAGCGACAACGGGAGGTACGAATGGCCGATGAACGTCTCGCCCTGATGGCGCACCTGTTGCGGCGCGCCGGTTTTGGGACCAGCCGCGAGGAGCTGGAGGCGTACGCCGCCCGCCCCTACGAGGAGGTCGTCGAGGAACTGGTCAACCCCGAGCGGATCCCGGATCTCGACGAGTCCGTGCTCCGCCGGTACTATCCGCACCTCGGCGCGAATCAGGACAACCCCAACTCCTGGAACGGGCGCTGGGTCTGGCGGATGGTCAACTCGAAGCGGCCGCTCGAAGAGAAGATGGCGCTGTTCTGGCACCACGTGCTGGCGACGGGCTGGACCAAGAGCGAGCACACGCCGACGATGATCGAGCACGTCGAGATGCTGCGGCGCGACGGGCTCGGCAACTTCCGCAAGATCCTGGTCGAGCTGTCCAAGGACCCGGCCATGATCTACTGGCTGGACAACAACGAGAACCACGCCAAGTCGATCAACGAGAACTACGGCCGCGAGATCCTCGAGCTGTTCTCGATGGGCATCGGCAACTACTCCGAGACGGACATCAAGAACGTGGCCCGCGCCTTCACGGGCTGGACGTTCGAGCAGCCGATCCCGCTGTACCCGTACGGGCACTACGCTTCGAAGTTCGTGTTCAAGCCGGAAGACCACGACAACAGCGAGAAGACATTCCTCGGGAACACCGGCAAGTTCAACGGCGAGGATATCGTCGATATCATCTGCCGCCAGCCGGCGACGGCTCGCTTCGTGAGCCGCCACCTGTACAACTTCTTCGTCGCGGATGAGGCGCAGGTGCCGGCCTGGAGCGTCCAGGAGCCGCGCGACCCTGAGGCCATCGCTACCCTCTCGAAGGCGTTCCTGGACTCGGATGCGGACATCCGCTCGGTCATGCGCGTGCTGTTTAACAGCGACTTCTTCAAGGCCGCGCAGTTCCAGCGGGTCAAGTGCCCCATCGAGCTGGTGGCCGGCGTCATCAAGCTGGCCGGCACCCATCGTGGGGTGGACCCGGGCCTCGTGGCGTTCGACGGCGCGACCCGCGTCATGGGCCAGACGCTGATGGACCCGCCCACCGTGGAGGGCTGGCACACCGGCAAGGAGTGGATCGACGGCGGCACGCTCACCGAGCGCGTCAACTTCGCCGTGAGCCAGGTGAGCGACGTCAAGAAACCCGGCCCGCAGTCGATCATCCGACGGCTGGCGGACTACGGCCGGCCGCTCGGCCCCGAGGAGCTGGTGGACACCGTGCTCGACCTGGCCGGGCCGTTGCAGGTGCAGCCGGAGACCCGGCAGGCGCTGGTCGAGCTGGCCGCCCGCGACGGCGAGCTGCGCTTCGGCTCGGACGACGAGCGCCAGAAGAGTGAGGAGCGCGTGGGCCGCTTGCTGCGCCTGACGGTCGCCTCCCGCGAGTACCAGTTCGCCTGATCGTTCGTACAACAGCCCCGGGCCGCCAACGGCCCGAGGCCTCGGTTCTCGACCAGCCCGCCGATGCAGGCGGCAGGAGGGACAGACCTCATGGCAGTCAGCGGCCACACCAACGGCCACGCGAAGAAGAAGGATCCGGTTCTGGTCGTCGTGCAGCTTTCGGGCGGCAACGACTTCATGAACACCGTCATCCCGTTCACCGAGGGCGCGTACTACGACGCACGTCCGCTGGTGCACGTTGCCAAGAAGGATCAGCTTCCGTTCACAGACACGCTCGCCTTCCACCCGGCAGCTGCCCCGCTGCGCGACATGTACCTCGCGGGCGATGTCGCCATCATCCAGGGCATCGGCTACGAGAACTCCAGCCGCTCGCACTTCCGGGCGATGGACATCTGGCACACCTGCGAGCCGCTGAAGATCGCCACCGAGGGCTGGCTGGCGAAGGTCGTTCGTGAGATCGATCCGCAGGGCTCCAACCCGCTGACGGCGGTCAGCTTCGGGCGTGGCCTGCCGCGCGCGCTGGCCGCGCCGGGCGTCACGGCAACCTCGGTCGACAACCTGGACAACTACGGCCTGCTGAACTCGATTCAGACGGCCGAGCAGCGCCAGGAAGACCTCTCCTTCTTCAAGCGCATGTACACCCCGGCCATCGGCACCGGTATGGTGCTCGACTACCTCGCGCACACCGGCAACGGCGTGCTGGCCGGCGCAGATATGCTGAAGGAGGCCCCGAGGCTGTACACGTCCTCGGTGCAGTATCCCGACTGTGCCATCGGCAAGTCCCTGCGCGACGTGGTGCGGGTCCACACGGCCAACCTCGGCACGCGGATCTTCTACACCCAGCACGGCGGGTACGACTACCACGCGCAGGAGAACCCGTCGCACTTCCGCCTGCTCTCGGAGCTGACCCAGTCGCTGCGGGCGTTCATGCAGGATCTGCGCGAGCACAACGCCTCGGACAACGTGACGGTGCTGGTCTTCACCGAGTTCGGCCGCCGCATGAAGGACAACGGCAGCGGCACCGACCACGGCTCGGGCGGCGGCGCGTTCCTGATCGGCGACCGCATCCAGGGCGGCCTCTACTCCGAGTATCCGTCCGTGAAGCCGGCCGACTGGCTGAACGGCGAGGATCTGCGGCACACCTTCGACTTCCGGGGCGTCTACGGCACGCTGTTGGAGCAGTGGCTCGGCCTCGACCCGACCGAGATCGTTGGCGGCACCTACGAGCAGCTTCGCCCGTTCAAGACGGCCGCGGGCGCCTGAGGGGAGAGCGAGCATGGCAATTGATTCGCCAGTCGCGCAGCAGGCCGCGACGAAGACGTTTCCGTACGCGCTGCTGCGGGCCGGCTTCCCGTACTACACCACGCTCGGGATGCGTCGCGTCACCACGTTCTGCATGGACGTGGTGATCGGCAACGACCAGCGGCTGTTCGTGCTCTGCCGCGAGGACGGCCAGGGCGGGACGATCCGCCGCACTAACTGGGCCGACGAGGATCTGGGGACCATCAGCGGCGGCGGCATGGAGCCGGGCAAGCTGATGTGGCCGGTCCAGCTCATCCGCGACAAGGCCGAGACGCTGTACGTCTCCGACGAGGGGCTGCACACGATCACGGCGTTCAACCCTGACGGCACGCACCTGGGCACCTGGGGCCAGTTCGGCACCGAGCCGGGCCAGCTCAACCGCCCGTCGGGCATCGCCTTCGACGCCGACGAGAACCTGTGGGTTGTCGATACCCAGAACCATCGCGTCCAGCAGTTCGCCAAGGACGGGACGTTCATCAAGGGGTTTGGCGAGCGGGGCAGTGGCGCCGGCCAGTTGAACCAGCCGTGGGGCATCGCCATCGATATCAAGGGCGACCTCTACGTCAGCGACTGGGGCAACAACCGGGTCCAGAAGTTCTCTCCGGACGGCACGCACCTGCTGAGCTTCGGCAAGGAAGGCAGTGGCGACGGCGAGTTGAAGCTGCCGGCCGGTATCGCGGTTGACGCGCACGGCGACATCTACGTGGCCGACCGTGGCAACCATCGCATCTGCCTGTTCGACCTGACCGGGCGGTATGTCGAGCAGTTCATCGGCGATGCGACGCTCTCGAAGAGCGGGCGGACCTACATCATGGCGAACCCGAAGGTGCTCCGTGGTCGTGAGATGACGACCCTGGAGATCCAGAAGCGGTTCCGTGGCCCGGCCTCCGTCCGCATCGATGGCGACCTGATGTACGTCCCGGATTTCGGCTCGCACCGCATCCAGGTGTACAAGAAGGAAGCGTATCCGCTGACCGAGGAAGACATCTGGCCGGAGCAGAACCACCCGTTCCTCTACAACGTGTAGGCGTGAGCAACTCCAGGTACGTCTAGAGGACAAACTCAGGCCTCGATTGTCATCCTGAGCGTGGCGAGCTTGCGAGCGGAGTCGAAGGATCTCACAACCTGATCTGTCGTGTCGGTCGGTGAGATCCTTCGCAAGCTCAGGATGACAGTTGGCGCCGAGGGTGACCAATGGTGCTGCGTCGCATGGTTGCGTGCTGAGCCTGTTGCAGCTTCGTCTCACTCCCGCAGTCGTTGGGGTGAGGGGCAGGTCATAGCGCCCAGGACGGCCGTCCCCCGTCACTCCCACAGTCGGTGGGGTGAGGGCCACTCTTTTTCTCTGGAGTCTCCTTCGTGCCGATGATGTTCGGATTCTCAGATCACCGTCGGCAGCAGCTCGAGGCTGAGGCTCGCCGATTTGCCCAGGAGGCTCCGCCCTACGGTGCGATGGCCACCTGGATCGTCGGGGAGTTCGCGCGCGGGCAGGTCGATCCTGAAACCGAGCTTGAGCTGGTCATCGTGCAAGAGACTGACGAGCCGTTCCAGCGGCGCGGCGAGTTCTGGGAGAGCCACCTGCGACCGCGAGTCGGGACGCGCTACCTCGTCTACACGCCCGACGAGGTCGACGAGTGCGCCGAGTCTGACCCGCTGCTTCAGCACGCGATGACCGAAGGTGAGGCGCTGCTTGGCTGACAGCAGGATGCGACCGGTCAGGGCCTGGCTCCGGCAGTCGGCGCTCGATCTCGCGGACGCGGGCTTTGTGGCCGAGAGCGGCCGGCACGCGCTGGCCTGTTTCCTCAGCCACCAGGCCGCCGAGAAAGCTGTCACCGCGTACCTGCTGGCGCGCGGGGCTGAGCGGGTCTGGGGGCATGCCCTGGCCGACCTCTGCGAGGACGCGCTGGCGCTCGATCCGTCTTTTGATCTGATCAAGACGGTGGCCGTGCTGCTCGACAAGCACTTCCTCGGGGCGCGCTATCCTACCACGCTGCCCGGCGGCGTCCCGGGCGATGCGTACGAAGCGACCGACTCGGCGCGCGCGCTGGAAGTGGCCGGCGACGTCCGACGCTTCGTGGACGAGCGGTTGGCGGCGCTGGGCATCAGCCCCGACGCCTGAGCGGCCCGCCTGTGACCGTCCTCGTCTCATCGGCCGGGCCACATTGCGTCTACGTGCCGGTCTGGGGGCCGCGCGCCACTACTCCGGCCGAAACGCCGATGGCGGGATGAGCGTGCGCGCGCCGTCCGGCGGCTGCCAGCGCAGCTCGAACGTGCCGGGGCCGCGCTGGTAGCTGTAGGTGACCGTCACGGCGTGCTGGCCGGGAGTCAGTCGGGCCTCGCCCCGCGCGACCCGTGGCTCGGCAGCCCGTTTTGCGCTGAGCACGGGTTTGCCGTCAATCGTCAACTCGGCCACGCCATCGGTGAGACATTCGAAGCGGTAGGCCCCGTCCCGGTCCGCCAGCAGGCTGCCGGTCCAGGTCACGTCGAACGGCCGGTTGCCGGTCAGGGCCGACGCCTCGCGAAAGGCCAGCACGGCGTCGAGGCGATGGCGCTCTTCCTCGCCCTGGCTGTCGTCGATCAGCAGGACGCCTTGCAGGCCGCGCGGCTCGGCGGCCGGGCGCGGGCCGGCCGGCACGTCCACGGTGACGATGGCGACCTTGCCGTCTGGCCCCAGCGCCGCCCCGAACGTCGCGCCGGGGATCATCTGCTCGAGGGTTGGCTGCCAGTCCGCCAGCCGGGGGCTGAGCGCGATGGTGGCCGGCCGCGGATCGGCCAACAGCGCCGGGACCGCCTCGCTGAGGTTGGTCAGGTCGGTCAGCGGGCGAGATTCCGCCAGGAAGCGCAGCCGCTCGTCCCAGGCCCGCACCTCCGGTGCGCCAGCGACATACACCGTCCGGCCGGCTGGCTGCTCTGCCACCCAGCGCGCCCAGGCCGAGTGTGGCTGCCAGGGCAGCTCGGCCGGGTAGCGCACCAGCATCGCGTTGGCGGTGTCGGCAGTTGTCGCGCCGACCAGCAGCAGCGACATCGCCAGCGGCACGACGCCGACCAGCGAGGGCCGGAATCGCCCGATGACGCGGTCGATCCCCTGGCACACCGTCAGCAGTCCGATGGCCGCAAACAGGCAGGCCACCGGCGTCAGCGCGACGAGGCGGTGAAACTGCGGCGCGCCGGCGCTCATGATGCCGCCCAGCAGCACGCCGCCGGAGATCAGGAAGAGGCAGGCGTAGCGGGGCTGGCCGACGCGCCAGAGCGCCACGGCGACCCCCACTACCAGCAGCGCCGCCACCGGCCCGTACAGCAGGGGCTCGTGGGCGAACTCGAAGAAGGTGCCGCGATCCGGCACGTCGACGAAGGCCCGCACGTTGATGATCGCCTGTCCAAGCATCACCCGAACCGGGTCGGTGGTCTGGTGGATCTCGGTCGCCTGATCCCAACGCCGGAAGACCGACCGAAACTGGAGCCGGTCGTACAACTGGTACGGATCGTCGCGGACATAGGCAAGCTGCGGCCCGAGCACGGCCAGCATCCCGATGGCTGCCAGCACGCCGCCACGGAAGATCGGCCACCACGAGCGGTAGTGCGTGGCCATCATGACCAGATAGAGCGCGGCCACTGCCAACACGAACGCCCGCGCCCCGAAGTTGGCGTACTGTGCGAAGCCGAGCGCGACGCCGCCGAGGGTGTGCCAGGCCACCTGCTCCGTTCGCAGGCCGCGCCAGATCAGCGCGACAGCCAGCAGTCCCAGGAACGGGATCTCGATGATGGTGAGGGCGAGGCGGCTGAAGAAGATGTGTGACACGGTGACGGCGAGGAGGGTCGTGGCGAGCAGCGCGACGCCGCTCCCGAAGAGTGGGCGTGCGAAGACCCACAGCGCGGCCACACTCCCGATGCCGGCCAGGGCTGCCACCAGCCGCTGCGGGAACATCCCCTGGCCGAAGAGGGCCATTGCGGCCGCCTTGACGTACATGAGCGGGGCGGGATCGGAGATGAACGCGAAGCCGAACGGGTGCGGCCCTCGACCCTGGAGGATGTCCCGGGCGATCAGGCCCATCACGGCCTCGTCGATGTGGATCCCGAGCGGCAGGTCGGCCAGCGACCACAGGCGGGCGGCGGCGGCGCAGGCAAGCACGACGCCGAGGCTCACGGCTTCCAGGCGGCCGATGCGGATGGCGAGCAGATCGCGGATTGTCTGGCGATAGGTGGTGCTGGCCACCATGACCAGGAGGCCGAGCGCCCAGCCCAGCGCGCCGGCCGCCAGCCAGGGCGTCTGCACGACGGCCGCTCCGGCCAGCGCCAGCAGCAGCCCGGCGGCGAAGACGGCGTCGCGGGCGGTCAGCGGGCGCAGACTCGGGATGGCCACCGCGCGGGCACGCCCGAGAGCGCTGTCAGTTGCTGCCATCTGCGCGTCCGCCCGCTCGCGATCGATGTTGGCAGGCGCACACGCCACCAGAACGGTCTTCCCGCATCGGGGCTGATGATAGCAACTCGTCGATCGAACCCGCCGCAGCCGTCCGGTTCGGTCAGCGCGATCGCCCGGCCGTCTCTCCGTCGGCAGGGCGATTGCATGATCTCTGGTGTTCCTGAAGACGGTGAATCGGGCGGTCAGGGACTGAAGTCCCCGCCTACCGTCATTCAGTCGCTGCGCGACGAAGGACCGGATCAACCATCGCCACGTGAGACAGGAGCGTCGCAGAGCGACAGCATGATGGCAGGCGGGGACTTCAGCCCCCGACGAGGTCGCAGGACGTGCTTGTCATGCAATCGCCCTGTCTCCGTCGAAGGGTTACCGGCCGGCTGCTGGCTCCACGAGGTATGCTCGGATGTCGTCCGAGAACTTGAGCTCGGCATCGTCCTGGGGCGCGTAGCCGATCACCCTGTGGGCGTTGACGATGCTCCAGAAGGCGCGGGCGTTGCCGGAGATCCCGTAGAAGACCTGGAACGGAATACCGTACTCATCCTCAATGCTCGGCGTCTCAATTGACTTGACGAAAAGCTGAGTCAGGTCGCGAGGGCTAATGTAGGCACCGAGGTCACGCTTATAGCCCGTAGGATTCGCCCCGTCGCCAGTCGGGCCATTCGGAAAGAACCGGGCGGCGACAATCGGGCGCGGCGCGCCAATCCGGATCTGGACATTCCCCAACTTTCGACCGCGAGAGCCGCTCGCGTACAAGAACCCGAGACTTTCATATGCCAATTTGCTCCAACCATAGAAATTGTCGGAGCGAGGAGGCGTGCGGTCGGGATCGACCATGTCCATCTTCCCAATGTGCAGCAGCTCCTCATACCAGTCGGCGGCATGATTGGAGCTGGCGACCACAACGCGGCGCACGCCCTCTTGAAGCGCGAGCCGGTAGACTCGGTTCGCCATCGCGACGTTGGGCTCTTCATCTTCGAAGTCACGCCCGTCCCCGCTCGGCCCAGTACCAAGAGATCCACGGTGGTAGGCAAGATGCACGACGGCGTCTGCGCCCGTGAAAAGCGGTCGGATCTCCTCGTCGGGGCCGTCCAGCATGCTCGCGACCTGGGCATCCTCCACCCGGTTGCCATCTCGGTCGGTGTCCCTCATGTCGATCAGGCGCAGGTCGTACCGTTCGCGAAAGGTCGGCAGCATCTGGGAGGCGATGTACCCCGTTGCGCCCGTCACAAGGACGGTCGGCTTGGCTCCGGACATTGGTTGGCTCCGATTGGCCCCGGAGCGACCAGTTTCACGATTCCGGCGGCCAGAAAGTTCAAGATGACCTGTTTCGATAGTATCCGAGCGGCAGCCCTCTGATCGAGCTTGCGCTAGTGAACAGACTGGTCTCGGAAGGTTCCAATTCAGAAACTCGTTTCGTAGGGGTTAACTACATAGGTCAGCCGTAGAAGCTGTCCGACTTCGACGGCGTCAGGTCGGGATCGACCATGTCCATCTTGCCGACGTGCAGCAGATCGACGACCTGTGCGCCCTGAACGGGATTGCCCGCGCGATCGGTGTCGCGCACGTCGATCAGGCGAACGTCGTAGCGCTCGCGGAAGGTCGGGAGCATCTGGGAAGCGATGTAGCCAGTAGCGCCGGTCACCAGGACCGTCCGGCGTGGGGCAGCAGTCATCGGTCGGCGTCCCTCTTGGTTCTGTTCGGATCTGCGCGACGGCAGATCGCGACACCATCTGCGAATACGTCGCTCTCATCGTAGCAGAGGCGGCGATGCCCGCCCAGATGGACAGACAGCCGGGGTCGGCGCTACGATGCGGCGCGGGAGGGTGCGTGCAGATCGATCTGACGGGCCGCGTGGCGGTCGTGACGGGTGGCGGAGCGGGGATCGGCCGGGGCATCGCGCGGTGTATCGCGGAGGCGGGCGGCCGGGTGGTGGCGGCGCAGCGGCGACGTGAGGCCTGCCAGGAGACCGTCGACCAGATCGTGGCGCTGGGCGGCGAGGCGTTCGCCTGGGACGTGGACGTCACCGACGAAGCGAGCATCGCACGGCTATTCGACGCTGCCACTGACCGCTACGGGACGCCCGACCTGCTGGTGAACTGCGCCGGCAATCGGCGGATCGGCGCGACGGAGAGCCTGGGCGTCTCAGACTGGGACCACGTGTCGGACGTGGCGCTCAAAGGCACGTTTCTCTGCTGCCGCGAGTTCAGCCGGCGGCTGCTGGCCGAGGGTCGGCCGGGCGCCGTCGTCAACACCACCTCGGTGATGGGGGTGGTCAGCCTGCCCGGCCGGGCGTCGTACACGGCCAGCCGCGCCGGGGTGATCGGGCTGACCACCAGCCTTGCCGTTGAGTGGGCGGCGCGCGGCATTCGCGTCAATGCCGTAGGGCCGGCCTTCATCCGCACCGAACAGGCCGAGTCGATGGTTCGCCAGGGAGTCTTCAGCGTGGATGGCGTGAACAGACGGACGCCGCTCGGGCGTTGGGGCGAGCCGGAGGAGGTCGGGCGGGTGGTAGCGTTCCTGCTGTCGGATCTCGCCAGCTACGTGACGGGACAGACGATCTTCGTCGACGGCGGCTGGCTCGCGACCAGTGCCCTGTGAGCGGATCGTGGGTCGAGGATCGTAGATCGTGGGGAGGGGTATGCTTCCAGCGCCCACGATCTACGACCGACGATCCACGACCCCTGAGGAGAGAGGTGCCGATGCCCGAGGAGTACCTGAAGGACGCGCCGCCGCGCGTCTTTGACGTTCACGTCCACTACGGACCGCGCCCCGGCGGCCCGGCAAACCAGTCCACCGAGTTCCATCGTGAGATGCTGGCCTACGCCTGCCGCAGGCTGAACATCCGCAAGGTGGCGCTGCTCGGGCGGAAGGGCGACGATGACTGGGAGACCACGCTCGACGCGCACCGGGCACATCCCGACCTGTTCATCCCGCTGGCCCAGGTCTGGCTGGACGAAGACGGACCGGATCAGATCTCGCGGCTGCATGGCCGAGGCTTCAAAGGGCTGAAGATCACCGGCCCCAGCTTCGACTACGACCACGAGTCGTACTACCCGCTGTACGAGCGCTGCGAAGAGCTGGGCATGCCGATCCTCTTCCACACGGGGATTCGTGGCGGCCCCATCGACTTCCTGCTGTTTCACCCCCGCGACGAGGATCTGGCCGCGCGGACAGCCGCCGAGCACGAGGAGCGCGGGCGCGGCTCGACCAAGGGCGCGGCCCGCATGCAGCCGATCTTCCTCGACACCATCGGGATCGCCTTCCCGAAGCTCAGGATCATCGGGGCGCACCTGGGCTACGGGTTGTACGACAGCGCGGCAGCCGTCGCTCGCTGGCGGCGCAACGTGACGTTCGACATCTCTGGCGGTGCGGTCGTGCGACGTCACATCCTCGACCGCCAGATGATCTACAAGGAGATCCTGCCCGAGAAGCTCGTCTGGGGCTCGGACTGCGACGTCACCCACATGAGCCGTGAGTTGACGGCCTGGATGGATGCCTTCAACGCGATGGGCATGTCGGCGGACGATCAGGACAAAATCTTCTACCGAAATGCGGCTGCGATCTTCGGCGTGGAGTAGGTGAGCGCGACTCGCAGGCGTCGGCCGGACGGGCGGCGGTCGGCCGACGCCACCCACCAGACCAAGGGAGAACACTGGTGAAGATCACTGCACTCGAAACCGTCAATATCGAAGCCTATCCGCAGATCACGTTTGTGCGGATTCACACCGACGAGGGGCTGATCGGGCTGGGCGATACGTTCTTCGGGTCCGCGTCCGTCCAGACCTACGTCCACGAGGTGGCCGCGCCGTTCCTGCTCGGCAAGGATCCGCTCGCCATCGAGGCGCTCTGGAGCAGCCTGTTCGCCAGCACCGTGCGCGGCGGGCTCTCGATGCGAAGCGCCGAGATGCGCGGGCTTTCGGGCATCGACGTGGCCCTCTGGGACATCGCGGGCCAGGCCATGAACTTGCCGCTCTACCGGCTGATGGGCGGGCCGACGCGCGAGTCGCTGCGGGTCTACAACACCTGCGCTGGCTATCGCTACGGTGGAAAGAAGCCGGCCGGCTCGACGGCTAACTACGTGGATGGCCGCAGCGAGGGACCGTACGAGGATCTCGACGCCTTCCTGAACCGGGCCGACGAACTGGCGCACGATCTCCTCTCCGAGGGGTATCGGGCCATGAAGATCTGGCCGTTCGATCAGTTCGGGCCGGCCACGAACGGCCACCAGATCTCAGCCGAAGACATCGTGAAGGGCTGCGAGCCGTTCGAGAAGATCCGCAAGGCCGTCGGCAACAAGATCGAGATCGCGCTGGAGATGCACTCGGTGTTCGGGCTGCCGGCCGCGCAGCGCATCGCTCGGGCGGTCGAGCAGTACGATCCGCTCTGGTTTGAGGACCCGGTCCGCATGGACAATCTGGACGCCTTGCTCCAGTTCCGCCAGAGCACGCGCATCCCGACGACGGCCTCCGAGACGATGTCCACGCGGTGGCAGTTCCGCGAGGCGTTCGAGAAGGGCGCGCTGTCGGTGGTGATGTTCGATATCGGCTGGGTCGGCGGCTTGTCCGAGGCGCGGAAGATCGCCACGATGGCTGAGGCGTACCAGTTGCCGATCGCGCCGCACGACTGCGTCGGCCCGATCACCCTGGTGGCGGCCGTTCACCTCGACTACGCCGTGCCGAACGTCTTCATCCAGGAGGTGGTGCGGGCGTACCTGCACGGCGTCTACCCGAACCTTGTCACCGAGCTGCCGCCGGTGGTCGATGGTACGATCCGTCCGTTGGAAGGCCCGGGACTCGGCACGAAGCTCCTGCCTGACCTGATCTCGCGCGCCGACGCAAACGTCCGGATCACGCGCGCGAGCTAGAAGCGCCGTGCCCTCACCCCGGCTCAGGGGTGAGGGCATCCGGCCGGCGGCAGCGGCTATGGCGTCGCGGCGGCGTCAGTCGCCGGGTCGCTCAGCTCGACGCGGTTGCCGCCGTTCGCCTGCGCCCGCAACAGCGCCGCTTCGGTCCACCCGAGCAGCGCGTCATATGTGAGCGTGCCCTCTGCCTGGAATGCGCCCACGCCGGCGCTGACCGTGACCACGCCGGCGGGCTGATTTCCCTGGTGGGGCAACTGAAGCTGCTCGATGGCGGAGCGGATGCGCTCGGCGGCGATGCAGGCTGACTCTGCCGTCTGCTCCGGGAGCAGCACCACGATCTCGTCGCCAGCGTAGCGATAGGCGCGGTCGCCGGTCCTGAGCGTCTCGGAGACGGTCTGCGCGATGAGTCGCAGCACCTCATCGCCGGCAAGCTGGCCGTTCGCCTCGTTGTAGGCGCGGAAACGGTCGAGGTTGACGAGCATCGCGGCGTAGCGGTGGCCGTACCGCTGCAGCTGGCCCTGGAACAGCTCCAGGTCGTCCGTGAGCTGGACGCGGTTCCAGAGGTTGGTGAGCGCGTCCGTGCGCGCGCTCGCCCGCAGCGCGTAGCGGGCGCGCTCGAGCTGCGTCTCCTGATCCAGCAGCCGGCGCGTCAGGAGCAGGAGTCGTTCTGCCACCTGAATCCGGGCGTGCAACTGCTCGTCGTGAAACGGGCGGGCCAGGAAGTCGTCTGCGCCGCTGCCCATCGCCCTGAGGAGCATCTCGGGATCGTCCGCGTTGACCAGGGCGACGAAGTACGGGGCCGGGGTGCGCTTGAGCGCGCGCAGGCGAGTCGCCAGCTCCAGGATGCTCACGTCTGCGAGGTCGGCGGACACCAGCACCACATCCGGCGAGCCGTCGGCAAGGTGGGTCCAGGCGGTCGCGCCGTCTGCGACCTCCTGGCAGCGGTAGCCGAAGCGGTCGAGCGCAGCGCGGAGGGCAGCGCGCGCCGAGGGTTCGGGGTCCGCGATCAAGACGAGCATGCCGGCGCTCGCTCGCTCATGAGGATGGCGTCTGAAGTGCCAGGGTGATCATCGCGCCGCCAGCCAGCCTACGATCCGGACTGCACGATCCGAACGCGCGTGCCGCAGGCTCTGCACTCCGCGTTCGGCCCTTCTGGATGGCCCGGACCTTCGCCCAGGACGATCTGGCCCTGCCGCGCAGCGGCCTGCGCCCCCGGCGTCTGTGCCGCCGGCCCGTAGACGATCTGCACCATCGTACGCATGCCCTGGCAGTTGGGGCACTGCACCGGGCTCCAGGCTGACATGTAGACCACCGGAGCCGCCTGCGGGACCGGCGCACCCGGGCCGGGGATCGGGCTGCCCCACGGCGCCGGCGATGGGCGGCCGCCAAGCTGCCCGCCGCCTGCTGCTGCCGCGGCCTGGGTGAACCGGAAGACCGCGTCCCCGATCTTGATGACCGACCCCTCGGCCAGCGGCACGCTGTCTCGCACCGAGCGGTCGTCCACGCGGGTGCCGTTGCGGCTGTTGAGGTCTTCGACGGCGTACCCACGATCCTGCCGCACGACGCGCGCGTGATGTCGGGAGACCCGCGCATCCTCAAGGCTGATATCGTTCGAGCGTGAGCGGCCAATCGTCACAACGGGCGCGTCAAGCGGGTACTCGACCTTGCCGACGCCACTCTCGAGGACGAGCCGAGCGGCGGCCGGTGCCGGTGCGCTGTACGGCTGCTGGTCCTGGCCTCCGTACGGCGCCGGTCCGGGCGGCCCATAGCCACCCTGCTGCTGCCCACCGCCGCCATACGGGTTTCCATACGGACTTTGCTGCCCACCGCCATACGGTTGTTGGTCCTGGCCGCCGTACGGCGTAGGTCCGGGGCCCGGACCGTAGCCGGGATTGCCCTGTCCATAGCCACCCTGCTGGCCGCCGTACGGCCCTTGCTGCTGCCCGTAGGGGTCGTACGGCGGGCCGCCGGGCTGCGGCCGGCCGTACTGGTCGAGCTGCGGCCGGTTGTACGGATCCTGCGGCGCTTGCGGTCGAAACGGGCCAAGCTGCGCCCCACATTCGATGCAGAACGGATACTCTTCGGGCGGGTACTCCGGCGGGTTCTCGTTGCCGCAGGTGGGGCAGCGGGGCGGCTGCATCATCATCGGGTCAACCCGCCGATTCGAAGCGCATGCGCGCGGGACCGATGCGGATCACGTCGCCGTTCCGCAGCGACCGTGGGGCCGTCACCAGATCGTCGTTGACGTAGGTCTCACCCGCGCCGCCAATCGGCTCGACGTGCCAGCCGCCGTCGCCGCGCACCACGCGGGCGTGATCGTAGCCGACGATGTCCGCCTCCACCGTCACGTGACACCCGATGCTGCGCCCGATGGTGGTCAACTGGCGGCCGAGCGTGAACTGCCGACCGTGAACCGGCCCTTCCAGCACCACCAGACGGGGGCCGCCTCGGAGATTGAGGTTGGGTGGAACGGTCAGCATGACCGTGTGTGACTCGTGCTCGTCCCCCTCGTACGCTGGCGGTGGAGGTGGCGCGCTGGCCGGCGGCTGCGATGCCACGTTCGGGTTCGCCGGGGCCGCCGGCGACTGGGCGGCGTGGCTCAAGAACGCCGGGACCGCCGACGTGGCATTGTCCTCGTCTTCGGTGGCTGGCGGCGACGGCGTGTACGGCGAGACCATCGCCGTCTTGCTGCTGTCGTCGTCCAGCGGAGGCTGGCCGGCCGGTGCGCCGTACCCCGGCATGACCGATGTTGCGCCATACGGCGTGTCAGGCGGCGCGCCGGCGCCCTGGGGCTGATACTCCTGGGGCTGGTAGGTGGGCTGGTACGGCTGCTGCCCGCCGTACGGTGACGCCGAGAGGCCGGGGTTGGCCGCTCCCTGCGAGACGCCCAGGCAGGCGTCGCACGGCCCGGAGATCGCCTGGGTCATCCGCTCGGTCCAGAGGGCCTGACCGCGCTCCCAGAGCTGCCGGCGCGCCTTGACGCCCGGCATGAACGAGAGCAGCGAATCCATCATGCCGTCAGGGGCGCGCCCGGCCCAGGCTGTGCGGGCCACCATCTTGCCGGTCTCGACGCTCAGCGTCTGGTCGATGCCGGATGCGACCGCCTCAAGGTCAGGGGCCGGGAGCGGGCGTCCGCACGTGCCACAGGCGCCGCTGCCGTCGCCTCCCTGCTGACCCGCAGGTGCATACCCTGATTGGCCGCCCATCGGGTCCATCGACATCTCTCCTCGACCGCGCCTACGTCTCGATGATTGTAGCAGCGTCTGTCCGGTTTCGGACCCGTTCTTGGAACGATGCCAACCCTGATTCTCCCGCCACATCCGGGGCCTCCGGACGGGGTGCTCGTCCTAACGGCGACGGCGGCCCTTGGGGCGGTGAGCGTGGCCGCCCCGGTGCCCGCCGCTCTGGCTGCGCTTCGGCAGGTACCGGCGGATGCGGTCCTCGTCGTTCCAGGCGGCCAGCGCCTCCGGGTAGGTCCGCGTGCGGTAGCGTTGGGCGAACACGCCAGCGGCGACCACCGCCCCCAGCCAGACGAACAGCCAGAGCCGCCTGGACAGGAACGGCGTCTGCTGCCAGCGGAAGAGCAGCAGGAACAGCCCGCAGACGGCAAACCCCACGACCCACTTCGCAGCCCGCACGATCAGGCGTCGGTGCAGGCTGTGGTGTGGCGCGAGGCGTGGGGCCAACAGCCACGCGGCAACTCCGGCCACCAGCATCAGCCCGAGCAGCGCTGCGAAAGCCGCCCACAGCGGCCCGCCAATCGCGTCCGAGGGATCGGTCCACCAGTACGAGGGCAGAAGCCGTTCCAGGATCTCCATCGCGTGCTGATGGTAGACCGTTCCAGGTGCAAAGGCAATCTCGGACGCAGGGGGCCAGACCCCGCAGTCCGCGTCGGGCCGGTGGTTGCCCGAATGCCGCACAATGGGCGTGCATGTTGAGCGCGTCTCACCACGTTCTGGGAACGCCAACGAACATGCGATTGCCCTGCCCGCGCAATGCGCGTGCGCGGCGCGGGACGGGTGTATACTCGATCCCGAGAGACCGACTCCTGGTGAGAGCGAGCTGTGGCCACCGAGATCGAGCAGAAGCTAACGGATGAACTGAAGGATGCCATGCGGTCGGGCGATGAAGTGCGCCGCGACGCGGTCCGGATGTTGCGGGCTGCCCTCAAGAAGGAGGAGCTGGACCTTCAGCAGCAGCAGGTGCTCGCGGCCGCCAAGAAGGCCGGCTACCCGAACCTCAACTCGGTGGACGTCAGCGTCCTGAACCTGGGAGCACCGTACACGTTGACCGACGATGACGCCGTGCGGGTCGTCAACCGCCAGGTGAAGCAGCACCGCGAGTCGATTGACCAGTTCCGCAAGGGCAACCGGGCTGACCTCGCCGCCCGCGAGGAGGCTCAGCTCGCGGTGATCGAGAAGTACCTGCCGCAGCTGATGCCGCGCGAGCAGGTCGAGGTCGTGGTGCGCGAGACGCTGGCCGGCATGGACCTCAGCACTGGACTCAAGGCCCAGGGCGCGGCCATGGCGGCGCTCTCTCCGAAGCTGCGCGGCAAGGCTGACATGAAGATCGTCAGCGAGATCGTCCGCAACATCCTGACGGGTGCAGCTGGATAGCCTGCCCGCCACGCCCGCGCAGGGCGGAACGGCCAGTCCCGGCGTGGTTGGAGTGTCGCGATGAGTTCTGTCAGTGGCTCGCTGCCGCGCCAGCGCCGCTCGCGCACGCGCGCTCGCCAGGAGGCGCCTCGCAGCGCGTTGCGTATTGCCGGCGTGTTCGGGCTGCTCTCGCTGGTGGTCTGGGGCCTGCTGAGCGTCAACATCGTGCCGTTGGCCGTCGAGGTCCGCGAGGGCGAAGTCAGCCTTCGCAACATCTCTTCGCCGCGCAAGCTGACCTATACCAGCCCGGTCCTCACCAAGGCCGAGCGTGAGAAGGCGGCCGAGCGGGTCCAGGAAGTCGTCGAGATCGACCCGTCGATGGTGCAGCGTCAGCGGGCCGGTCTGAACAGCCTGCTGCAGAGCATCTCGGCGGCGCGGAACGCCCCGGGGCAGAGCATCGACCAGCGGAAAGGCCAGTTGTCGCGCCTCGGGCAGCCGCCACTTGAGGAGCCGTCGATCACAGCCCTGGCCGCCCTTGACGATGCCCGCTGGTACTCGGTCTCCAGCGAGGCGCAACGCCTGCTCTGGGAAGCGCTCAAGGACAAGCTGCCAGAATGGCGCGTCTCGGAGGTGGTCCGGGAGCTGCCGCTGCGGGTCAGCGACCAGTTGACCGAGTCCGAGCGATTGCTGGCGGTCGATCTTGCCAGCCGGTTCGTCGGTGGGAACCTTGTCCCGAACAAGGAAGCGACGCAGCGGCTGCGTAAGGAGGCGGAAGAGGCCGTCGCGCCGGTGCAGGTCACCGTCGAGCGGGATGAGACGGTGCTGCGCGAAGGCCAGGTGGTCGGGGCGGCGGACATCGAGAAGCTCGACCTGCTGGGTCTACGCAACCCGACGACCGACTGGCGGAAGGTCGGGGCGGCGGCGGCATTCGCGGTGCTGACGATGTCGATGATCGCGGCCTACATCGTGGCGTTCCACCAGAACCTCGCCACCCAGGATCGGAGCCTCGGCCTGATCGCGCTGCTGGTGATTGTGACGGTGGTGTCGGCGAAGTTCGTGCTCCCGTCGTTCCCGATCCTCATCTACGCCTTCCCGCTGCCGGCCGTCGCGATGCTCATCGCGACGCTCATCGACGGCCGCCTCGCCATTGTGATCGGCGCGCTGCTCGGGGTGCTGGTTGGCTTCGTGGCGGGCACGTCGCTGGAGGCCGCGACCCTGGCGCTCGCGACCAGTGTGGTGGCGGCGGGGGCGGTCTGGCGGCGGGAACGCCTGCACGTCTTCTTCGTCGCCGGACTCCTGGTGGCGCTCACCCAGATCGCCGTGGTCGTCGCGTTCCAGCTCGCCCAGCGCGGTGAGGATGTCTGGACGCTTGCGCGGATCGCCGCGTTCTGCGGCGTGAACGGCGTGGTCTCGTCCACGCTGGCCCTCGGCGCGACCTATGTGCTGGGCCGCCTGTTCGGCATCACGACGACCATGCAGCTCCTGGAGCTGGCAAATCCGACCCAGCCGCTGCTGCGCCGCCTGCTCATGGAAGCGCCCGGCACCTACCACCACAGCATCATGGTCGGCAATCTCGCCGAGCGCGCCGCCGAGGAAGTCGGGGCCGACCCGCTCCTGGTTCGCGTCGGAGCGTACTACCACGACATCGGGAAGCTGCGCCGACCGTACTTCTTCGTCGAGAATCAGGCCGGTGGCGAGAACGTCCACGAGACGCTGGAGCCGGAAGTCAGCGCCGACATCGTGCGGGCGCACGTGCGGGACGGCGTCGAGCTGTGCGAGCAGTATGGGGTGCCGCCGGCCGTCCGCGAGCTGATCCCGCAGCACCACGGCACCCGCCTGGTGAGCTTCTTCTACGACCAGGCGGTCGATGCGGCGGCCTCGACCGGGCAGCACCCGCCAGACCCACAGCGCTTCAAATACCCGGGTCCGCGCCCGCAGACCAAGGAAGGCGCGATTTTGATGATGGCGGACTCGGTCGAGGCGGCGGCCCGCGCCAGCCGCGACCACTCTGCTGAGGCGATCACGAACCTGGTCGAGAAGCTGGTGATGGGGCGCGTGTCCGAGGGGCAGCTTGACGACTGCGACCTGACGCTGCGGGACGTGCAACGGATCAAGGACGCCTTCCGGGCCATCCTGATCGGCATGTACCATCCGCGCATCGAGTACCCGGAGCGCGCACCGGCCCCGGTGGTGGTCGCGCCGCCGGCCGTTGCCGGCGAGCTGGTCGCGCCGGCTGGCGAGCCGGGCCGCTAGGGACTGACCCACGATGACGCTCGACGCTCCCCAGACGCCGACCCTGAATCTCGACCTGCGCTTTCACGTCCGCCGCAAGAGCGGGGCGAAGCCGGACCGCCGGCGCATCCGGGCCGTCTGCGAGGCGGCCCTGCGAGGCGAGGGGGTCTCGGGTCCGGTCGTGCTCACCGTCACGCTGGTGGACGACGAGGAGATCCGGCAGATCAACCAGCAGCATCGCGGCATCGACAAGGCCACGGACGTGCTCTCGTTTCCGCTGTTGGAGGCCGACGACGAGGCGGACGGGCGGTTTCTGCTGCCGCCAGATGTGCCGCGCGAGCTTGGCGACGTGATCGTCTCGTATCCGCGCGCCGTGGAGCAGGCCGAGGAGTACGGCCACTCCGTGGAGCGGGAGCTGGCCTACCTGATCGTGCACGGCGTGCTGCACATTATGGGGCACGACCACGAGGCGCCCGACGAGCAGGCGACGATGCGTGCGCGCGAAGAGGCGGCGCTGCTCGTCGCCGGACTGACGCGCGACGCCTGAGCGTGGTCGTGACCGCTGACGAGAGGCTCCCGCTCATCGAACGACCGGAACGACCAGTCCCGTCGCGAGCGGCCTGGATGCGAACTCTTCGCAGCTTTGGGTACGCCTGGGAGGGGATCGGCTATCTCGCCCGCACGCAGCCCAACTTCCGGGTCCATCTGACGGCGATGGCCGCCGTGCTGGCTGTGGCCGTCGGCGTCGGCGTCACGGCGGCCGAGTTCGGGGTGCTCGTGCTGGCAATCGGGCTCGTGATGGTGGGCGAGGCCGTCAACACGGCCATCGAGGCCGTGGTTGACCTGACGACGCCGGTCGTCCATCCGCTGGCAAAGGTGGCGAAGGACGTGGCGGCCGGCGGGGTGCTGCTGGCGGCGATGGCGGCGGCGACGACCGGCGCGGTGATCCTCGGACCACGGGTCTACGCGGTGATCGCTCCCTGATCGGGCGGCGCTCTCGGATCGGTCAGAGTGGCCTGATCCGGCGGCCTGGCGGGATCACGCCGTTACAGGCGCGACGCCGAGTTACTCTCCTCGTCCCGGCTGCCGAACCACCCGGTGACGATCCCGATGACGCCGCCCATCGCAACGTTTTGCGCCAGGATCGCTACGGCGTCGATCCACGAGCTGACGGCGAGGCTCCCGACCGTTGGCTTGAGCAGCAGCAGGAAGCCGATGTCGATCAGGGCGACCACGAAGCCGGCCAGGACGCCGCCCTCGGCAGCGTCGCGCACGAGACCCATCGCCCGGCCGACCCGAAAGCCGATCAGCGAGTACAGCCCGATATTCAGCAGAAGGTTGACTTCAGAGATCGGCAATTCGGGCGCCATCGCATGCGCCTCGAGGAAGACCGTGATCGAGTCCGCCAGCCCGATCACGAGGCCGATACCGATGCCCCAGACGATAGACGGCGCCACCTGCGCTCCACCTGTCGTTCGATGTGCGCGCACTATATGCGGGCCGTAACAATTGCCGCCACCCTCGCGGTGAGATTCCGACGAGGGTGGCGGCTGCAACAGGCTCTCAAGGTGATGGCGTGGATCAGGCGCGCTCGACGCGCCCCGCGATCTTGTCGGCCTCGCCCTCAGCCTTCAGCGTCGGCGACCCGAGGACCGACCCTGCCGCCTTCTTGATGTTGCCCTTGACCTCCTGGGCCGCGCCGCTCATCTTGCGCTCGGCCTCGCCGTGGGCCTGCTGCGCCGTGCCTTCGGCTTCAAGCGCACGGTCGCCGGTCAGCTTGCCGAGACCCTTCTTCACGCCGCCAACGATCTCATCCTTGCGTCCAGCCATGGTGTCTTGCTCCTCAGTCCGAGTATCGTGAGCAGGGCCAAAGCGCCCTGCACCCCGGCGGCCTTGGCCGCTCGCGAGGTGGTAAAGCAGGATGCGTGCCGACTGAGTGCGGCGCGCACGGTATCATTCCCGTCTGGCGAGCGTCTGGGCGGTATCCGAACGCCCGGGAGTTGACGCCAGGCGCGCGGTTGACGCGGTCGACGTGGATGACCGCCGCTGCCGAGTGCGACGGTGAGGCGAGGACCACGGGATGACGTATCGGTTCGAGCAGTTTCTGAACGCCCGGTCAGTGTACGGTCCGACGGTCGACGGCAGCGGTCGCCGCCTGTATTTCCTGTCTGACCTGACAGGCGTGCCGGCCCTCTGGTCGCTGCCCCTGGGCGAGGAAGGCGCATGGCCCGAGCCGCTGGTGGTGAATCTCGACCGGGCCCAGGCGGCGTACCCATCGCGGCTGCCGGGCCGGCTGATCGTCGCGGCGGACGTGGGTGGGGCCGAGCGTACGCAGCTGTTTCTGCTGGACCGCCCGGGCGAGCTGCCCGTCCCGCTGACTGACGATCCCGAGACGATCCATCTGTTCGGAAGCTGGCACCCGGACAACAAGACGATTGCGCTCTCGACGAATCGTCGCGATCCACGCTGCTTCGACGTGGAGCTGTTGAACGTCGAGACCGGAGCGCGGCGCGTGCTCTGGCAGACCGACGGGAGCAGCTACGCCAGTCAGTTCTCGCCAGACGGGCAGCGGCTGCTGGTGCGCCGCCTGGACACGCCGTCCGAACAGACCGTCTTCATCCTGGACGTGCAGACGGGCGGGGTGACCCGTCTCACGCCGGGCGGCACCCCGGCCGTCTACGAGAATCTGACCTGGACCGAGGACGGCCGGCAGATCCTGGCGATCTCTGACGTCGGCCGTGAGTTCCTGGCGCTGGTGGCCTTCGACGCGGAGACGGGGCAACTGGTGCCCCGGCTCACGCCGGCCTGCGATGTGGACGCGTTCGCGCTCTCGCCCAACGGCGAGCAACTGATCTACACGCTCAATCGCGGCGGGATCTCCGAGGTCCGCCTGCGCGAGCTTGCTGACGGCGGAGACCGCAAGATCGACCTGCCGGCCGGGCAGGCGCACGACGGCTACCGCTGGGTGCCGACCTTCTCGTGGCTGCCGGACTCCAGCGCGGCGCTGTTCGCGTTCAGCGAGCCGACCTGTCCGCCGGACATCTTCAGCGTGTCCGTCGCCACGGCGCGTGCCTCGCAGGTGACGAGCGCCTGGCGCGCTGGCCTGGCTGTCGCCGAGCTGGCTCCTGCTGAGCTGATCGAGTACCCGACCTTCGACGGGCGGACGATCCCGGCCTTCGTCTTCTCGCCGCCCGACGCGCCTCGGGATGGTACTGGGGCTGCTGTCTTCTTCGTGCACGGCGGGCCGGAGTCACAGACGCGGGCCGTCTTCAACCCGGTGATCCAGTTCCTGGCGAATCGTGGGCTCACGGTGATCGCGCCGAACGTGCGCGGCAGCTCTGGCTACGGCAAGACCTACCTCAAGCTGGACGATGTCGAGAAGCGCATGGACTCGGTCAAGGATCTGGCGGCCGGCGCGGCCTGGGCAGTCCAGGCCGGGCTGGCGCATCCGAAGCGCATCGGCGTGATGGGCGGCAGCTACGGCGGCTTCATGGTGCTGGCCGCCCTGACCGAGCACCCGGAGCTCTGGGCGGCGGGCGTGGACATCGTCGGCATCGCCAACTTCGTCACATTCATGGAGCGGACCGGCCCCTGGCGGCGGCGTCTCCGGGAGGCTGAGTATGGCTCTCTGGAGCACCACTACGACTTCCTGGTCTCGATCTCGCCGATCCACAAGGCGGACAGGATCGTCGCGCCGCTGTTCGTGGTGCACGGGGCCAACGATCCACGCGTCCCGATCCACGAGGCCGAGCAACTGGTCGCGAAGCTGACGGAGCTGGGCCGGCCGGTCGAGTACCACCGCTACGAGAACGAGGGTCACGGATTGGCGAAGCTGCCGAACAAGCTCGACGCCTACCCGAAGATCGCGGACTTTCTGGAGCGCGCACTCGGAGCGCAGCCGGGCTGAACGACGGCTCGCATATCTTGACAGCATGCAAAAGGCGTCCGCATAATCCCGCGCCGTGACGACACGGCCGGGTCGTCGCCAGGTGGTCGAGGTTTGTTCTGGACCTGAGGGACTCGCTCGGAATTCTGCGCCGGCGCTGGTGGGTGATACTGTTGGTCGCCATCAGCGCCACAGCCGTGGCTATGGTCTACGCACGGATGCAGACGCCGATCTACCGGTCGTCGATCCGACTCGAAGTCAGCGCGCGCTTCGACAACGGCCAGCAGCTCGCGCTCGAACGGCAGCTGCCGCAGCTCGCGCAGCGTGTCCGCACGACAGATGTTGCCCGCGAGGTCGATCAGCGGCAGCGGCTCGACCTGGGCGCGCAGGCCGTCCTCGACAAGCTGCGCGCCGAGGCGATTGTGCCGAGCGGGCAGATCCAGATCGAAGCAGATGACGTGAACCCCGGCCGCGTCGAGACCATCGTGCTGGCGACGGCGCAGGTCTTCGAGGAGCAGCACGCGGCCCGCAACCAGGGCATCCCGACCGGCGACCGCGCCATCGTCTCGATCCTCGACCGGCCGTCGCCTGCGCGGCTGGTCTGGCCGCAAACTCGTGCGATCGCCGGAGTGGCGCTGCTGCTCGGGCTGCTGGTCGGGGCGCTCCTGGCCCTGATCGTCGACTATCTTGATGACACGCTCAAGACCGCCGCTGATGTGGAGAAGGCGCTCGGGACCGTCGTGCTCGGACGGATTCCCCGCGCCGATGCCCGCGCCAGCACGCCGGCAGACACGCCGTCGGTGGTCGGACGAGCGACGGAGCAAGCTCGATGAGTGGCGTCTCGGATACCGCGAAGAGCGGCACCGGCCTGGTGATGATCCAGGCTCCGCGCTCGGCAGCCGCCGAGGCGTATCGATCCCTCAGCACGAACATCAGGTTCTCCAGCCTCGATCAGGACGTGAAAACCCTGCTGGTCACCAGCGTGGCGCCCAACGAGGGCAAGACGGTGGTGCTGGCGAACCTTGCAGCGGCGATGGCCGAGAGTGGGCGGCGCATCGTGGCGGTGGATTGCGACCTGCGGCGGCCGACGTTGCACGGGCTGTTCGGGCTCACGGACACGCCCGGCCTGACCTCGATGGTGCTGGACGAGGGCCTCGCGCCGCCGCTTCAGGCGACGGGGCTGAGCGGCGTGAGCGTCGTGGCGGCCGGTCCGCCGCCCCCGAACCCGTCAGAACTGCTCGCGTCCGCGCGGTTTGGGCGGGCGCTTGATACCATTGCCGCGCAGGGTGACGTCATCCTGCTGGATGCCGCGCCCGTGACGAGTGTCTCGGATGCCGCGATTCTGGCGGCCCGCGTGGACGGCGTGCTGCTGGTGGTCGATTCTGGCCGCACTCGCCGCGATCCGGCCCGCCGAGCGCGGGAACAGCTCGAACGGGTTGGCGCACGGCTGCTGGGCGTCGTGCTCACAAACGTGAAGGCCGAGAAGGGCCAGAACGACTACCTCAGCGTCTCGAAGTAGACTTTCCTGGTTCGCACGAAGCGGAGGAGAACGACGCGATGAAGGGCGTGATTCTGGCGGGCGGCACGGGCACCCGGCTCCACCCGATGACGCGCATCACCAACAAGCACCTGCTGCCGGTCTACACCAAGCCGATGATCTACTACCCCATCGAGACGCTGGTGAACGCCGGCATCAACGACATCATGGTGGTGACGGGCGGCAACCACGCGGGCGAGTTCCTGCGTTTGCTGGGCAACGGCAGCGAGTTTGGGCTGAAGCATCTCAGCTACGCGTACCAGGAGAAGGCCGGCGGCATCGCCGAGGCGCTCGGGTTGACCGAGAACTTCGTCGACGGCGACAAGTTCGTCGTGATGCTCGGAGACAACATCCTCGAAGAGTCCATCGAGCCGTACGTGGAGAACTTCCGCAAGCAGGAGAGGGGCGGGCGCGTGCTGCTCAAGGAGATGAGCGACCCGCAGCACCTGCGCCACCTCGGCGTCCCGAAGATCGAGAACGGCAAGATCGCCTACGTCAAGGAGAAGCCGCAGGATCCGCCGTCGCAGTACGCGGTGATCGGCATCTACATGTACGACGCCTCGGTCTTCGACATCGTGGCGGCGGTGCAGCCATCGGCGCGCGGCGAGCTGGAGATCACAGACGTCAACAACGCCTACATCAACCGTGGCGAGATGGAGTACGACGTCATCAACGGCTTCTGGGGCGACGCCGGCGAGTCGATTGACGTGTACTACGACGTGATCGACTACGTCAGGGCGCACGGCGTCAACAAGAAGACCGTCACCGGCGGGGCGGGGGTCTCCTGATGAAGTTGCTCGTGACCGGCGGGGCTGGGTTCATCGGCAGCAACTTCGCGCGGTACGTGCTGAGCCGGTATCCCGACGACCAGATCGTCGTGCTGGATAAGCTGACCTATGCGGGCAACCCGCAAAACTTCGCGGATCTGCGCGGCAACGCCCGGTTCAGCTTCGTCCAGGGCGACATCGCCGATGCGGCGGTGGTCGAGCCGCTGGTGGCCTCGGTGGACGCCGTGGTCAACTTCGCGGCCGAGACCCACGTGGACCGCTCGATCCTGGACGCCGGCGCGTTCATCGAGACGGACGTGCGCGGCACCTGGATCCTGCTCGAAGCGGCCCGCAAGGCGAGGCTGGGGCGGTTCCTCCAGGTCAGCACGGACGAGGTCTACGGCAGCGTCCCCACCGGTCACTCGAAGGAGACTGATCAGCTGGAGCCGCGCAGCCCGTACGCTGCCAGCAAGGCCGGCGGCGACCTGATGGTGCTGGCCTACAAGACGACGTACGACCTGCCGGTCCTGATCACGCGGGGCTCGAACAACGTCGGGCCGTACCAGTTCCCCGAGAAGGTGGTACCCGTCTTCGTGACGAACGCCATCGACGACATTGCCCTGCCGATCTACGGCGACGGCGGCGCGCTGCGCGACTACATCTTCGTGACCGACCACTGCGCCGGCATCGACACGGTCCTGCGGAAGGGCACGCCCGGCGAGATCTACAACGTGGGCGGCGGCAACGAGATCAACACCATCGTGCTGGCGAAGGCGATCCTCGCGCGGCTGGGCAAGTCCGAGAGCTTGATGACCTTCGTGCCAGACCGGCCGGGCCACGACCGCCGCTACAGCGTCGACTGCTCGAAGCTGAAGGCGTTGGGCTGGGAGCCGGACTACACGTTCGAGACCTCACTGAATGCCACGGTGGACTGGTACGTCGACAACGAGGCATGGTGGCGACCGCTGAAGTCGGGCGAGTACCTCGAGTACTACAAGAAGAACTACGGCAACCGGGCCGCGCTGATCTAGCGAGCGGTCAGGCGTCGCTTGCCATTGGCTGACCACTGACGGCTTCGCGCTCCCTGCTATACTCACGCAACGGCGCGACTCTACGCGCGAGCGCGGCCGGATTCGCCGGCGGCGCATCACCGTAAGGAGCCGAGCGATGCCGGTTCTCGCCGTTGTTGGTGGCCAGTGGGGTGACGAGGGCAAGGGGAAGATCATCGATCTGCTGGCGGGACGTGCCCACGTCGTCGTCAGGGCCCAGGGCGGCGACAACGCCGGCCATACCGTCGTCAACCCGCGCGGCAAGTTCGCCCTGCACCTCGTGCCCGCCGGGATCTTCAACGAGCAGACCCGCTGCCTGATCGGCCCGGGCGTCGCGCTGAATCCCGAAACGCTCCTCTCCGAGATGGACGAGCTGGCGCGCCGGGGCGTGGTGACAGACAACCTCGTCATCAGCGCCCGCGCGCACCTCGTGATGCCGTATCACCCGCTGTTCGACCGACTCGAAGAGCAGGCCCGTGGTCAGGGCGCTATCGGGACGACCGGCAAGGGCATCGGGCCGACCTACGCTGACAAGGTGGCGCGCGGCGGGATCGTGGCGGGCGATCTGCTGCACCTGGATCGGCTGGCCCAGAAGGTCCGGACGAACGTCTCCCGCAAGAACGTGCTGCTCGAGAAGATCTACGGCGCGGACCCGGTTGACGCCGATGCCATCATCGAGCGGTATCGCGGGCACGCCGAACGTCTCGGGAAGTACATCGCCGAGTCCGAGCCGATCCTCGAACAGGCGATCAAGGACGGCCGGACCATCCTGCTGGAGGGCGGGCACGGGACGCTGCTCGACCTCGATCATGGGACGTATCCGTACGTCACGACCACGTCGTGCACGGTGGGCGGGCTGCTCAACGGGGCCGGCATCGGCCCGAAGCACCTGACCAACGCCATCGGGGTGTTCAAGGCGTACCAGTCCCGCGTCGGGGCCGGTGCGATGCCGTCCGAGCTGGCCGATGCGACCGGGGACTACATTCGCGAGCGCGGTCACGAGTACGGCACGACGACCGGCCGGCCGCGTCGAGTGGGCTGGTTCGATGCCGTCGCCGCGCGCCACTCGATGAACGTGAACGGGTTCCACACTATCGCGCTGACGCGCATCGACATCCTGGACGAGCTGGACGAGCTGCGGGTCTGTGTGGCGTACGAGATGAACGGCCAGCGCGTCGAGCACATCCCGAGTCAGATCGAGGATCTGGCGTACTGTACACCGGTCTACGAGGGCGTCTCCGGGTGGGGCACGCCGACCGGCGACGCGCAGACCTGGAAAGATCTGCCGGGGCAGGCACAGGCGTACGTGAAGCTGATCGAGGATTGTGTGGGGGCGCCGGCCGGGCTGATCGGCGTCGGTCAGGAACGCGAGAAGACGATCTTCACGGGGGCGCTGCCGTAGGGAGCGACCTCACCCGCTGCGAGCCGGCACGCGCTATGCTGTCCACACACCGTTTGGCGGGAGGCGCGGCTCGTGCTCGACCGAATCGTGCTGAAAGAGCACCAGATGTTCCTGGTGTGCGACGGCAATGGCAACATCGCCGCGCACAACCAGGACGGCAGCGGCCTGTACTGGCACGATACACGCTTCCTGAGCGTCTTCGACCTGGAGCTGAACACCGGGTCGCCGCAGCTGCTGTCGTCATCAGGCGAGCACAACTTCATGATGACGCTGCAGTTCGCCAATCAGGCGTTTCAGACGGCGGACGGCCTGGACGTGCCGGCCCGCTCGCTCAGCATTCGGCGGAACCGCTTTCTGCACGCGGCCCTGCACGAGCGCATCGGGATCTTCAACTACAACGCCTTCCCCGTCACCTTGACCCTGACGCTGCGCTTTGGCTCGGACTTCCGCGACATGTTCGACATCCGGGGGTATGCACGTCGCTCCAAGCACGGGGACATCGACCAGCCGCGCGTCGAGGGCAACGAGGTCGTCCTCGGGTACGTGGGGCTGGATCAGTTGCGGCGCGAGACGAGGGTCCGCTTCGACCGGCCGCCTGTGCGCGTCGAGGTGCAAGAGCCAGACCCGCTGCCGGCTGGCGCTCTGGAGCTGATCCCTGGCATCAGTGGGGCCGGCGACCCGCGCGCCGAGGCCCCGATCCGCCCGCCGACCGCTGCCGCCGTTTTCGAGCTGGACGTGCCGTCCGGGCAGTTCGTCAGCCTGACCTCTGAGGTCCGCGTGAGTCAGGGCGATCTGTTGCCGCAGAACGGTGGGCCGGCCGCGCTCGACACGGCGTTCACCCAGATGCGCGGCTCCTACGACGAGTGGGAGTCGACCTGCACCGAGATCGTGACCGACGACGAGGTGCTGAACGCCGTCCTCAAACGGTCGCTGCATGACCTGCGGCTGCTCAGCGACCGCGTGGACGACGGATACCTGCCCTCGGCGGGCATCCCCTGGTTCAGCGTGCCGTTCGGGCGGGACAGCCTGATTACCGCCCTCCAGACACTCAGCTTGCAGCCGGACATCGCGCGGGCCTCGCTGATCTTCCTGGCCGAGCACCAGGGCAAGCAGGTCAACGACTTCCGCGACGAGCAGCCCGGCAAGATCCTCCACGAGATCCGCCTGGGGGAGCTGGCGGCGCTCGGGCAGGTGCCGCACACGCCGTACTACGGCAGCGTGGATGCGACGCCCCTCTGGATCATGACACTGGGCGCGTATTGGCGCTGGACGAACGACCTGGCGCTGCTCCAACAACTGCGCCCGAACCTCGACGCCGCGCTGGGGTGGATCGAGCAGTTCGGGGATCTCGACGGCGATGGCTTTGTCGAGTACCTCTGCCGCTCGACGCGCGGCATCCGGAACCAGGGCTGGAAGGACTCGGCAGACTCGACCCGCCACCGCGACGGTTCGCAGGCCGAGCCGCCCATCGCGCTGGTCGAGGTGCAAGGGTACGTCTACGCGGCCCTGATCGATGCCGGCGTGCTGTATCGTGCGCTCGGCGACGACGAACGGGCGGCCCACTGCCAGGCCCGAGCGGACGATCTGCGCGCCCGGTTCCAGGAGCGCTGGTGGTCGGCGTCGGACCAGTACTTCGCGGCGGCGCTCGACTCCAGCAAGCGCCCGCTGCTGACCGTCACTTCAAACGTCGGTCACTGCCTGTGGACCGGCCTGCTGGATCAGGGGCCGGCCTGGGCGGTCTCGGATCGCCTGGTGCAGGACGACATGCTCTGCGGCTGGGGCGTGCGGACCCTGAGCAGCAAGGAACGCTCGTTCAACCCGATGAGCTACCACAACGGCTCGGTCTGGCCGCACGACAACTCGATCCTGGTGGCTGGCCTGAAGCGGTACGGCATGGACGAGCGCGCCGTCCGGGTCTCGCAGGAGATGCTGGATGCCGCCGTTCGCTTCCCGCTGTATCGGCTGCCGGAGCTGTACTGCGGCTTCGCCCGGGACCGCCGCTACTACTCGATGCCGGCGCAGTATCCGGTCTCGTGCAGTCCGCAGGCGTGGGCGGCCGGCAGCGTGTTCCTGATCGTGCAGTCGCTGCTGGGCCTGCGGGTGGACGCGGCGGCCGGGCGCGTGACGCTCCGGCCGACGTTGCCGAAGGCCGTCACCCATCTGTCGATGCGGCGGTTGACGGTCGGCTCGCACCAGATCGACCTCGACGTTCACCGCGAGGGCAACGAGGTGCGCGTGGACGTGACCCAGGCCGCCCCGGTGGCGGTCGTGGTCGAGCCGCCGAGCCTGGAGGCCCGCTTCGAGTAGGCGGGAACGGCCGCCGAGTGCGGCGCGGGCGGGATACCCCCGCTGACAGCATCGACATTTTGACAGAATGGCGGATTGTCGATTTCTCGGGGCGGCGCTCTGGTACGCTCACGGCATGCGGCTGCGTCAGGTGCTCCAGGGGTGTTCCAGCGGTCAATTGGCGCGGATCGCCGCGGCCTGGAGCCTGGAGATCGAGGCCGGGACGCTTCGGCGCGAGCTGGTCGAGCTGATCGCGGCGCGCCTGGAGGCGGCAGTCTCCGAGCCGTTGTTCTGGCAGTCCCGTCCGCCGGGCGAGCGCAGGATCCTGGGCGCACTGGTGCGCGCGGGTGGTCGCCACGAGCTTGACCTGCTGGCGCGCCGGCTGATCACCCGGCCGGCCGGCGACGCCTACGATGCGGCGATGCGGGCCTTTCACGCGACCGTCACGACGCTCGTGGAGGGAGGCCTGCTGTACCGCCAGTTCGAGGCGGATGAGCAGCGCCAGGGCGTGTACCTCGTGCTGCCGGAGGAGCTGCGCGCGGGCGCCCAGGTGCTGGCCGACGATCCCCGTGTGGCCGGCGTCGAGTCAGGCGCGGCGCAACCAGCAGCCGTCGCCCGCTGCCGGGTGGCGGACGATCTCTTCGTGCTGGCGAGCGCGCTGCGCCGCGAGGTCTGGAACGCACCGTCGCGCGTGCTGGCCGGGCAGCCGCCACGCAGCGTCGGGCAGATCCTGGGGCGGCTGCGAGCGCGATCAGGAGCCGGTCCCGGCCAGCCCGTACAGCGGTGGCGATTCCTGCTCTGGCTGGCCCAGCGGGCCGGCTGGATCAGCCGGGACGCGTTTCCCCGCCCACACGACGACCTTGTGGACCGGCTGTTGCGCGACGCTGCCGTTCTCCCCGCCCGCGCGCTGTCGGCTGGCCCGGCGCGTCCAGAGGGAGGGGCATCGGCCCCGGCTGACGCTGCACATCGTTCGCGCCGACTCCAGGCCGATGCCCTCCAACTGCTGAGCGAGCAGCCGGCCGACGCCTGGGTCGAGGCCGCCTCGCTGGCAGACTGGCTGGCCGCGCAGCTTGCAGACCGTCCGGACGCTGGCGGCGCGCGTCCGCTCCGACCAGATCAGGTCAGACGGACGGTCGCGCGATGGCTGGCCGGCCGCTGGTTCTGGCTGGGGCTGGTGACCTGGGGACGCACCGCAGAGCCGTGGACGCTCGTGCAGCCGACTCCGGAGCTGCGCGGGCTGGTGTCCGGTCGGCCGGAGGGCGAGACACCCATTGCGCCCCGCCCCTGTCTGGCGACCGATGACCTGGCGCTGACCGCCCCGCCGGGCGCTGATCTCGCGGCGCTGTACCGCGTCGAGCCGTACCTGCACTATGTCGGAGCAGACGAGGGCGGGCGACGCTACCGTTTGACGCCGCCGTCATTGGAGCGCGCCGAGCGGGCTGGCGGCAGCAGCGAGGTTCTGCTCCAATTGCTGGCGAATCTCACGGGGGACGCCGTCCCCACCTCCTGGGGAGTGAGCATCGACCGCTGGACGCGCGACGAGGGGCGGTTGCGCTTGACGGCCGGGCTGATCCTGTCGGCCGGCGACCCGGCGCTTCTGGCCGAGGCGCTGGGTGTGCCCGCCGCCGCCGATGGCGTGGCTGAGCTGCTCTCACCCACTCAGGCGCGAGTTGCTGGTGCGGCGCTGCCGTCGCTCCTGGCCGAGCTGGCGGCGGCTGGCCTGCCGGTGGACATCGATCCGGGCATTCGCGCCGAGCCGGCTCAGCCTGGGCGAGCAGCGGCGCTCTCTGGGAGTGCCGCCGAGGCAGCCTGGATGGGCCTGGAGATCGCGCGGCGAGTCGCTCCCGAGGTCGTGGACGGGCAGCGCGATCTGACGGCCACGCGGCTACAACTCGAAGCGGTCCTCAGCGTCGCCCGTCTGGAGGCGCTCGGACGACGCGTCACTTCGATTCTGGCGACGGCGGCGGACCGCAAGAAGGCCAGAACGCGCCGTCGCGTGGTCTGACTGCGCGCATTCTGGGTATACTGCTCCGTTGTTCGGATCGAGAGCTAACACGCCAGGTGGATGAGCATGCCCGATGTAGCCCAGCTTATGGCGACTCCGCGAGCGGAGTCGCTGCCCGATTTCTCCGAGGGAGACACTGTCCGCGTATCCGTCCGCGTCGTCGAAGGCAGCCGCGAGCGGCTTCAGGTCTTCGAGGGCGTCGTGATCGCCACGCACCGGCCGAAGTCACCAGAAGGCACCTTCACGGTGCGGCGCATCGCCAGCCACAGCGTCGGGGTCGAGCGTACGTTCATGTACAACTCGCCGCGCGTGGACAAGGTCGAGGTTGCGCGTCGCGGTATCGTTCGCCGCGCCAAGCTGTACTACCTCCGCGAGCTGACCGGGAAGGCTGCCCGCATCAAGGAGCGGCGGCCCGTGTCAACGAAGAACCGCGCCTGAGGCGCATCCTGGCGTGACGGCGTCTCAGCGGGGCGCTGGCCCCGGCAGACGACCCCACCTCGATGAGGAAGCCGCCCTCCAGCAGGGCGGCTTTTCTCTTGTCGCCGGCGTCGACGAGGCCGGCCGGGGTGCCTGGGCCGGACCGCTGGTGGCCGGCGCCGTCATCGTCGGCCAGATCGATCCCGACGATCTGGCGGGCCGCTGGGCCGGCGTGCGCGACTCGAAGCTGCTCTCACCCGAGCAGCGCGCTGCCGCCTTCGAGCTGATCCAGGCGTCAGCGCTGGCCGTCGGCGTTGGCTCGGTGGCCCCCGCTGAGATCGACCTGCTCGGGTTGACCGCCGCCAACGAGCTGGCGATGGCCAGGGCCGTGCGGGCGCTCCCGGTTCAGCCCCAGGCGCTGCTGGTCGATGCGTTCGTGCTGAGGTCGGTTCTGCTCCCGCAGCGCGCGTTGATCGAGGGCGATGCCAGGAGCCTGTCCATCGCCGCCGCGTCGATTGTCGCCAAGGTGACCCGGGACCGCTGGATGGCCCGCTACGCCGACGAGTACCCGGAGTACGGCTTCAACCAGCACGTCGGGTACGGCGTGGCGATCCACCAGGAGGCCCTGGATCGCGTCGGCCCCTGCCCGATTCACCGGCTTTCGTACGCGCCGCTTCGCACACTGATGGGCCGTCCGTAAGCCATAATCGGAGCCATGAATGAGCGACGGGGCGTCGGCATGCGCGGTGAGGAGCTGGCGGCCCGGCACCTTGCGGCGGCGGGGCTGGAGATCGTCGCGCGGAACGTGCGGCTGCCGGCCGGCGAGATCGACATCGTTGCGCGGGACGGCGGCGAGGTGGTGGTGGTCGAGGTCAAGACCCGCGTCGGCGACGACGAGACCACTCCCGATGAGGCCGTGACGCCGGCCAAGCTGAGCCGCCTGGATCGCCTCGCGCAGCAGTACGCCGACAGCGTCGGACAGCCGGAACAGCCCTGGCGGGTGGACGTGGTGGCGATTGTGCTGGCGCGCAGCGGGCAGATCGTGCGGCTGGCGCACGTGCGCGGGGCGTACCTGTGATGGCCGCGCAGCGGAGGGGGGCGGGGGGTGAGAGCCTCCGGGCAGTGCTTGCCGCCGTGGTTACTCTGATGCTGGCGTGCGCCTCCGTGCTGCCGGCCGCTGCCCAGGAGCGGCCGGCCCCGGCGTCCCGGGCGCGAGCGGCCATCGTGGTGGACGCCGAGACCGGGGCGGTGCTCTACGAGCGGGACGCCCGGACGCCCCTCGCGCCCGCCAGTTTGACCAAGATGGCGACCGCCCTGGTGGCCGTCGAGCGCGCGCCGCTCGACAGGCCGGTGCGGCCGAGCCACGCCTACAACGTCACGCCCGTCGTCATCGGGCTGGAGCCGGGCGACTCGCTGGCGCTGGGCGACGCCCTCTACGGGCTGCTGCTCAACTCCGGCAACGACGCCGCCCTCGCCATCGCCGAGACGGCCGGCGACGGCTCGACCGAGCGCTTCGTCGGCTGGATGAACGACCTCGCCCGGCGGCTGGGTCTCGAGCACACGACGTTCAAGAACCCGCACGGACTCGATCAGGACGGGCACCTGTCGTCCGCGTACGACATGGCGATCATCGGGCGGACCCTGATGCGGCAGCCGGCCCTCCGAGAGGTCGTCGGGCATGGACGGTACGTGGTCGAAGGGCCGCCTCGCTGGGTGTTCCGCAGCACCAACCCGCTGCTTGGCACCTACGAGGGAGTGGACGGCATCAAGACCGGCTTCGACGACAACGCCGGGCGCTGCCTCGTGGCGACGGCCGAGCGCGACGGCCGACGGGCCATCGCGGTGGTGATGAACAGCCCGGCCTACGGCGACGAGGCCGCGGCATTGCTGGACTACGCCTTCGCGGATGAGCGGTGGGGTCGGCGTGGCGGAGCGGCTGACGGGCCTGCAGTCCGCCAGAGGGCACAGTCCCCGTCTGCGGCGCGCATCTCGATGCTGCGCGCCGACCTCGGCGTCGACGGTGCGCCCGCCTCGCTCGGACAGGCGGGGCGGCTGGCGCTGACGGCCACGGCGCAACGGACATCCCCGTGAATGGCAGGCAGGCGTCCCCGTGAGCCGCGAGCGGCTTCAGAAGTACCTTGCCCGCTGCGGCGTGGCCTCGCGGCGGGCCAGCGAGGCGATCATCGTCGCGGGCCGCGTCTGGGTGAACGGGGTCGTCGTCTCGGAGCTGGGGACGTCGGTCGATCCTGACCAGGACCGGGTCGAAGTGGACGGCCGGCGAGTGATGCCGCCGACCGCCCACACCTACCTGGCGCTGAACAAGCCGACCGGCGTCGTCTCGACGGCCAGCGATCCGCAGGGTCGCCGGACGGTGATCGACCTCGTCTCGGACCTCGACCGCCGGCTCTACCCGGTCGGCCGCCTCGACTACGATTCCGAAGGGCTGCTGATCCTGACCGACGACGGCGATCTTGCCATGATGCTGACCCACCCGCGCCACGACGTCGAGAAGGAGTACCGGGCGTTCGTGCGCGGCGACGTGCCAGACCGGCTGCTCGGGCAGTTGGCGCGCGGGGTGGAGCTGGACGGCCGGCGTACGGCCCCGGCACGATTCACCGTTGAGGAGCGTCGCGAGGCTGGAACGTGGCTGCGGGTCGTGCTGCACGAGGGGCGGAACCGGCAGATCCGGCGGATGGCGGCCGAGGTCGGCCTGGACGTGATTCGCCTGATCCGTGTCAGAATCGGCACACTCTTGCTGGGCGACCTGCCAACCGGCGCCTGGCGAGACTTGCGCCCAGCCGAAGTGGCGGCGCTCCAGAGGAACGGCGTTTGAACAGACCAATCGTGCTGGCCATCGACGGCCCGGCTGGGGCCGGCAAGAGCACCGTGGCCGAGTTGCTGGCGAACGAGCTTGGCTACTTCTACTTCGACACCGGCGCGCTGTACCGGGCCGTGTCCGTGCGGTGCCTGGAGGAGGGCGTCGATCTCTCTGACGAGACGCGGCTGGGGCAGCTGGTGGGCGAGATCGACATCCAGGTGCGGCCAGCCAGCGTCGAGGACGGACGCCAGATCGACGTGCTGCTGCACGGGCGGGACATCAGCCACGCCATTCGGACTCCGGAGGTCGATGCCGTCGTGTCGCGGGTGGCGGCCTCGCCAGCCGTGCGGGCCGGGCTGATCGATCTTCAGCGACGACAGGTGCAGGGCGTCGGCACAATCCTGGCCGGCCGCGACATCGGCACCGTGGTCTGCCCCGATGCCGATCTCAAGATCTACCTGACGGCCAGCCCGGCCGAGCGCGCCCACCGGCGGCTGGTCCAGGTCGGCGGTGCGCCCGATCGACTGGGCGAGATGGAGGCTGCCATCGTCGAGCGCGACCGCAAGGACGCCTCGCGGGCCATCGCGCCGATGGTCAAGGCCGACGATGCCGTGGAGATCGACTCGGACGGCAAGAGCATCGAGCAGGTGGTGAGGCTGATCCGCGAGCTGCTGACCGAGCGCGTCGCGACGCCGCGGGCGGCTGAGGCCGGGCGGTGAGCCTGCCGATCCCGCTGCTCGGGGAGGGCGACGGCGCGGCGGCGTCGCCGTCGCGCCTGGCGTTCGGCGTCATCATCGACCGCGACCAGCGCCGGCCGGTCAACGCCGTGGGCGCGGTCATCGTCAGTGTGCGGCCGGACGGCCCGGCTGGCCGCGCTGGCGTGCAGGCGGGGGATCGTCTGATCGCCATCGACGGCGTCGTGCCGCGCGACCTGACCGACGTGCGGATCGCCGTGCAGGACAGTGCGCGGGTGGTGCTCGACCTGGAGCGGGATGGCGTGCCGCTGGTCAAGCGGGTCCGTCTGGACGAGGACGACCTCGACCTGGGCGTGGACTTCGAGCAGCCGACCTTCGACGGCCTGCGGCAGTGCATCAACAACTGCGAGTTCTGCTTCATTCGGGGCCTGCCGAAGGGGCTGCGGCGCTCGCTGTACGTCCGCGACGACGACTACCGCTACTCGTTTCTGTTCGGCAGCTTCGTCACGCTGACCAACCTCGCCGAGGAGGATTGGCACCGGATCGCGTTCCAGCGATTGACGCCGTTGCGCGTGTCGGTCCATGCCACGGACCCGGACCTGCGCGCCCGGCTGTTGGAGCATCCCGGGGCTGCCCCGATCCTTCCCCAATTGCAGTGGCTTGGGAGGGCCGGCATCCAGGTCCACGTCCAGATCGTGCTCTGCCCGGGCCTGAACGATGGTGAGGTGCTGGAGCAGACGGCCACGGAGCTTGCCGCCCTCGACGGCGTGGTGGCGTCCATGGCCGTCGTACCGGTCGGCATCAGCGATCATCTGCGGGTCCGCACGCTGCGGCCTGTCACCCCAGCCGACGCCGCCGACACGCTGGACCGGATCGCGCGGCTGCGTCGGCGCTTCAAGCGCGAACACGGCAGCGGCCTGATCTTCCCGAGCGATGAGCTGTTCCTGCTGGCCGGGCGCAAGCTGCCGGGGGCGGCCTACTACGAGGATTTCCCGCAGATTCAGAATGGCGTCGGGCTGACTCGCGTGATGCTGGCGGACTGGCGTCGATCCCGTCGCCGCCTGCCGGCCAGCGTCGAGCCGGCGCGGACGGTGGCGTGGTTGTGCGGTCGGGCGGCAGCGCCGGCGTTGCGCCAGATCGGCGAGGAGATGAGCGCCGTCGATGGGCTGTCCGTCCGGGTGTGCGTGGTCGAAAACACCCTGTTCGGCGCGTCGATCACCGTGTCAGGCCTGATGAGCGGCGTGGACATCGTGCGGGTGCTGCGGGAGTCGCCGGCCGATCTGGCGATTCTGCCGCGCAACGCCTTCGGCTTCGAGGGGAACCGCACGCTGGACGAGTGGAGCGTGGAGGGGATCGAGGAGCAGACGGGCGTGCGGATCGCGCTGGGTCGGACGGCGTCCGACCTCGCCAGCCTGAGCCTGGGCAGCACAGCGTAGCGGTTGTGGCGCTGCCTGGGGCGCGCGTACGATCCCTGGTGCGTCATCCCGACCGAAGCGAGGCACGAGTGCGTGCCGTTGTCATCCCGACCGCGGCGAGGCACGAGTGCGTGCCGTTGTCATCCCGACCGAAGCGAGGCACGAGCGCCTGCCATTGTCATCCCGACCGAAGCGAGGCACGAGCGACGTGGAGGGATCTTCCTCAGACAAAGATGAGCGAATCGAAGGGGAAGATCCCTCGACTGCGTTCGCAGGCCCACTCCGCTCGGAATGATGGGAGGGACGCAAGGGATGCAGGCGCTGTTCCCAGGTACGCTCTTGCGCGGTGGACGTTGCACGACGCTCTGACAACCTATCTTGACAGCCTGACCGAGGCCGGCAAGACGGCGCATACCGTCGCCAGCACCCGCCTCGATCTCCAGCAGCTGGCGCGGTATCTCGGGCGGCTGACGCTGGGCAGCGTGACCGCCGACGATCTGCGCGGCTTCTTCGCGTGGCTCGGGCGGCAGCAGGGGAACAGCACGTCGTCCTTGCGGCGGAAGACGGCGACCGTCAAGGGCTTCTTTCGGCAGTTGCACGCCGCCGGCGACCTGGAGCACGACCCGTCAGCCGAGCTGCTGTATCCGAGCTTCGTCGCGCCCGAGCTGTCGGTGCTGACGCCCGCGGAGGTCGAGCAGGTGGTGGCGGCGGCCCACACGGCGAGTTGGCAGGCGCTGGTACTGTGCCTGATCGACGCCGGCCTCAAGCGCGACGAGGCCGTGGCCCTCCGCTGCGAGGATGTCGAGTTTGTGGACGGTGTGGAGTCCCCAGGACGGCTGCATATCCGGCATCGGCGGCAAACCGGGCGCGTGCGGCAGCGGACGCTGGCCCTGACCGTGCGGCTGGCCGCCGCCCTTCGCGAGCAGCTTGCCGACGCCAGCGTGGCCGGTCGTGAGGCCGTCTTCGGCGTGAGTGCGCGCGGCGTTGACTTCATCGTGGAGACGTGCGGTCGAAAGGCGAGCGTGCGACCGAGCGGCAAGGTGACGCCGAAGATGCTCCGCGATGCGTATGGATGCGACCGCATCCGCACGTTTCTCGCGCGGGAACGGCAGGCGGCCATCGATGGCGCGCGCCCGAGCGCCGTTCGCGCCCTACGCCAGGAGCATGACACCCTACTGACCCGCGAGCTCGGACTCGCTGGGGAGAGCGTCGTCCCCGACCGGTATCGACGGCTGGTCGCCGGCTTCGAGCGTGATCGGCCCGAACAGGGCTGACTGTACGATCACTATCTCGCCGCGCCGGACCAGCTCCAGCACCGCCAGCAGCGTCGCCACGATCTCGTCAACCGTCTCGCCGCAGACGGCCTGCCAGTTGATGCGCTTCTCGGTGGTGAGCAGGCCGCGCAGCAGGAACAGCCGCTCGGCCACGCTGATACGCGGGCGGATGGTCTCCTCGTCAGCCGTGCCGGGATTGCGCCGCTTCTCGATGGCGAGGTAGAGCGAGCGGAGAATCTCTGGGGCAATCGCCTGGAGTGCGACTGACTCCGGCGGCAGATCAAGCTTGTGTGCGCCGTGCCCGTACGACGAGAGGCCGGCTGCGTCGAGCCGTCCGAGCGCCTCGGCCAGCGCCCTGAACGAGCGGTATGCCTCCAGCCGACGCACCAGCTCCGCGCCGTCTGTCTCCTCGGCCAGCTCGGGCGGGGCCGGCGGCTCGATGGCCGGCAGCAGCGACCGCGACTTTAGCAGGAGCAGGCGGGCGGCAATCGCCAGGAACTCCGAGAGCAGGTCCGGGTCGACCTCGTTGAGCGAGCGCACCTGCGCGAGATACTGATCCGCGACGGCCACCAGGCTCAGCTCGGCGATGGGCAGCCGCCGCCGCTCGACCAGCGTCAGCAGCAGGTCGAGCGGCCCGGAGAACTCGCCGAGCTGGAGGACGGGCGGGGCCGGTCGGCGGCTGACGGTCACCGTCTTGCACTCGCCGGCCTGGGCGTGAGGGCCTCCTCGCAGGTGCGAGTCAACGTGTGGCCGCCGTCGTGCCGGCCGTGGCGGCCCGCAGCTGGCGCACGAATTCGTCGACGGCAGCCTCAACCTGCTCGGGTGGCGTGGCTTCGATCAGGTTGGCGATGGCGCTCGACACGATGGCCCCGTCCGCCATCCCGACCAGCCGCGCGACGTGGGCCGGCGTCGAGATGCCGAAGCCGACCACCAGCGGCGTCGCAGTCGCGGCGCGGGCGCGAGCCAGGAAGTCGGGCAGCTCCGCCGACAGCTCCGAGCGAGCGCCGGTGGTGCCGACGAGCGCCACGCAGTAGATGAAGCCGCTCGACTGCCCGCCGACCGCCTCGATCCGGCCGGCGTCGCTGGTCGGGGCCAGGAAGTAGACGTAGTGCAGGCCGTGCTGCCGGGCGGCGTCGGCCAGCTCGGCGGCCTCCTCCAGCGGCATATCGGGGACGATGAATCCGTCCACGCCGATGCGCGCGGCGTCCGCACAGAGCCGTTCGAAGCCGTAGGCCATCAATGGATTGACGTAACTCATCATCACAATGGGCGTGTCGTGCGTCTGCCGGAACTCGGCCACGATGTCGAAGGCGTCCGCCAGGGTGGTCCCCTGCGCCAGCGACTTCGCGCTGGTGATCTGCATCGTGACGCCGTCGGCCAGCGGGTCCGAGAACGGGATGCCAAGCTCGAACGCGTCCGCGCCGGCGTCGGCCATGACCCGCAGCAGCCGCACGCAGGCGGCCCGGTCCGGGTAGCCGGCCGTCAGGTAGGGGAACAGCCCGATGCGCCCCTCCTGCTTGAGGCCGGCAAAGGCCCGGTCGATCCGATTCTGGGCGCTCATGCCAGTCCTCCGGTCGCCTCGCGGAAGCTGTCGATGTCCTTGTCACCGCGACCCGACAGGCACACCACGACCGTGCCATCTGGCCCCAGCTCGCGGCCAAGGTCGCGCAGGTAGGCGATGGCGTGGGCCGGTTCCAAGGCCGGGATGATCCCCTCCGTGCGGCAGAGCAGCCGGAAGCCGTCCAGTGCGTCCTGGTCGGAGATAGCAACGTACGATGCGCGGCCGATGGACTGGAGATAGCTGTGCTCCGGCCCGACGCCCGGGTAGTCCAGGCCCGCCGAGACCGAGTGCGTCCCGAGGATCTGGCCGTCGTCGTCTTGGAGGATCAGGGTGCGCGTGCCGTGCAGCACGCCGATCTTGCCCGAGACCAGGGTGGCCGCGTTCTCGTTCGGCCCCATCCCGACGCCGCCCGGCTCGACGCCGATCAGCCGGACGCCGGGATCGTCCACGAAGCCGGCAAACATGCCGATGGAGTTGCTGCCGCCGCCCACACAGGCGACGACGGCGTCCGGCAGCCGTTCTGCCTGCTCCAGCACCTGCTCGCGCGACTCCCGTCCGATGACCGACTGAAAGTCGCGGACCATCGTCGGGTAGGGGTGCGGCCCGATGGCCGAGCCGATGATGTAGAACGTCGAACGGACGTTGGTGACCCAGTCGCGGATCGCCTCGTTGATGGCGTCCTTGAGCGTCTTGGTGCCGCTCTCGACCGGACGGACTTCTGCGCCGAGCAGTTGCATGCGGAAGACGTTGACCGACTGCCGCCGCACGTCCTCGACGCCCATGTACACGACACACGCAAGCCCGAGCTTGGCGCAGACCGTGGCCGTGGCGACGCCGTGCTGGCCGGCGCCGGTCTCGGCGATGATCCGCTGTTTGCCCATCTTCTTCGCCAGTAGCGCCTGCCCGAGGGCGTTGTTGATCTTGTGGGCGCCGGTGTGGGCCAGATCCTCGCGCTTGAGGTAGACCCGGCACCCGACCGCCTCGCTCAGACGTGGGGCGTGGTAGAGCGGTGTCTGGCGACCGACGTAGTCGCGCAACTGGCGCGCCAATGCGGCCTGGAACTCGGGATCGTCGCGGGCCTCGGCGTACGCGACTTCCAGCTCGCGCAGGGCCGGCATCAAGACTTCTGGGACGAACTGGCCGCCGTACGGTCCGAAGTAGCCCGGCCGTTGCGGCTGGGCCTCCGCGACCTGTTCAGCGGCGATGGCTGTCGATTGCGAGATCGACACGTCTGACCTCCGAGATGAACGCGCGAATCAGGTCCGGGTCTTTCACCCGGCACGACTCCACGCCGCTGCTGACGTCCACGGCCCAGGGGCGCGTCGCCTCGATCGCCTCGGCCACGTTGCCGGGCGTCAGGCCGCCGGCCAGGAACGCCTCGGCGGCGGCGGCTCGTACGGCCGGCCAGGGATAGGTCGTGCCGGTGCCGCCGTACTGGCCGTCGGCCTTGGCGTCGAGCAGCAGGCGGGCAGCCCCGTGGTCGGCGGCGACGGTCGAGGCTTGCGGCTGGCCGCTGCCATCGACGTGCACCACGCGGATCACCGGTGAGCCGACGGCAGCCGCGTAGGCGGCAACTTCTGCTCCGCACAACTGCGCGAAGTCCAGCCCGGCCGTTCGCACGGTTGACTGGACGACCTCCAGCGGCTCGTCGACGAAGACGCCGACCGCCTGCCAGCGGTCTGGCCCGCCGAAGCGCGACCGCGCCGCCGCCACGATCTCCCCCACCGTCCGCGGCGCGACGTACCGATGGCTCGGCGGGTAGAAAATGAAGCCGAGGAAGTCGGCTCCAGCCTCCAGCGCCATGGCGGCCTGCTCGACCGTCTTGATGCCGCAGATCTTGACGCGGGTCCGGCTCATGCGGGCGTCCGGGTGGGAAGCGGTGCGCCGGCTGCCAGAAAGCTCCGCAGCAGGTCGCCAGCGTCCGGGGCCGTGACCAGCGACTCGCCGATCAGGGCGGCATCAACGCCGAGATCGCGCAGCATGGCGATGTCCTCGGCGGTCCGGATGCCACTCTCGCTGACGAGGGTGACGCCGGCCGGGACCAGCGGTCGCAGCTTCGCGGTGGTCGCTACGTCGGTGACCATGCGGGTCAGATCGCGGTTGTTGATGCCGATCAGCTCCGAGCCGCAGTCCAGGGCGATCCGCAACTCGTCCTCGGTGTGGACCTCCACCAGCGCGGCCATCCCGAGCGACGTTGCCAGCGCGCTCGTGCTGACGATCTCGTCGGGGGTGAGCGCCAGGACGATCAAGAGCACGCAGTCTGCGCCGATGGCCCGCGCCTCGTAGACCTGGTACGGCGAGACGACAAAGTCCTTGCGCAGGACCGGGACGGTGACCCGCTCGCGCACGGCGGTGAGGTCGGCGTCCGAGCCTTTGAAGTACTTCTCGTCGGTGAGGACCGAGATGCAGGATGTGCCGGCCGCCGCGTAGGTCCGGGCCATCGTCGGGGCGTCCATGTCGAGCCGCAGCGCGCCCTTGGCCGGCGACTGCCGCTTGATCTCCGAGATGATCGAGACGCCGGGCCGGCGCAGCGCCCCCAGGAAGTCGCGGGCCGGCGCGGCGGCGGCCGCCCGGGCGGCCTGCTCCGCCTGCGGGACGCGGGCCAGCCGCTCGGCAACCTCGTTGCGTTTGTTGGCGAGGATGTCGTCGAGGATCATCAGGCTGGCACCGCCCCCTTCAGCGACTGCGAGACCTCGCGCACCTCGTCGAGCTTGGCCCTGGCCGCGCCGCTGTCGATGGCCTCGGCCGCTCGCAGCGCCCCGCGCCGCATGTCCTCCGAGAGGCCGGCCACCACCATGCCGGCGGCGGCGTTCAGCAGGACGGCGTCGCGGGCCGCCCCGCGCTCGCCGGCCAGGATCGACTGGGCGTAGCGCAGGTTCGCCTCGACGGTGCCGCCCCGGATCGCCTCGCTCGGGTGCGACTGCAACCCGATCCGCTCGGGGGTGATCTCGTAGTCGCTGACGACGCCATCGGCCACGTCGTAGACCTTCGTCGGCGCCGAGATCGACAGCTCGTCCAGGCCGTCGCTGCCGTGGACGACCAGCGCCCGCCGCGACCCGAGCAGCCGCAGCACCTCGGCGATGATCGGCGCGACCGGGCCAACGGCCACGCCCGTCACCTGGGACGTGACGCCGGCCGGGTTGGTGATCGGGCCGAGCAGGTTGAACGCCGTCCGCACGCCGATCTCGCGGCGCGGCACCACGGCGTGACGCATGGCCGGATGGTACAGCGGCGCGAACATGAAGCCGAAGCCGGTCCGGCGCACGCACTCGGCGACGCCGTCTGGCGGCAGATCGAACGCCACCCCGAGCGCTTCGAGGATGTCCGCCGCGCCGCACTTGCTGGTGATGCCACGGTTGCCGTGCTTGGCGACCTTCCCGCCGGCCGCCGCCACCACGATGGCCGAGAGGGTCGAGATGTTGAACGTGTTGCCGCCGTCGCCGCCGGTCCCGACGATGTCGATGGCGTCTGAGTCGGCCTCGACGCGGTTGGCGTAGCGGCGCATGATCCGCGCGAGCCCGGCGATCTCCTCGGCGGTCTCCCCCTTCATGCGGAGCGCCGTCACGAACGCCGCGATCTGCGAGGGCGTCGCCAGCCCCTCCACGATGTCGAGCATGGCGGCAGCGGCCTCGGTCTCGCGGAGGGACCGGCCTTCCACCACCTTGACGATCATCTCCTTGATCGCCATCGCCTTACCTCCCCGCCGGAATCGAGGTCGCGAGGGGCCGGGCCGTACTGGCCGCCGCCGCGACGATATCCAGGAAGTTCTTGAGCAGCGTCTTGCCGCCGTCGGTCAGGATCGATTCTGGGTGAAACTGGACTCCGTACAATGCCTCATCGCGGTGCCGCAGGCCCATGATCGTGCCGTCCGCCGTCTCCGAATCCACCTGGAGCGTGGCTGGCAGCGTCTGACGGTCGGCCACCAGCGAGTGGTAGCGCACGGCTCGGAAGTTTGGCTTCAGCCCCTGATAGAGGCCGTCGCCGCCGTGGACGATCTCCGAGGTCTTGCCGTGCAGCAGCTCGGGCGCGGAGACGATCTCCGCGCCGTAGGCCGCCGCGATGGCCTGGTGCCCGAGGCAGACGCCGAGGATCGGCAGCTTGCCGACAAACTGCTTGACGACCGGGATGCAGACGCCAGCGTCCTCGGGGCGGCCCGGCCCCGGCGAGAGGATGATGCCGTCGACCTGCATCCCCTCGATCTCCTCGACGGTCAGCGAGTCGTTGCGGCGCACGTCCACATCCGCGCCAAGCTCGCAGAGGTACTGGTACAGGTTGTAGGTGAACGAGTCGTAGTTGTCGATCAGGAGCAGGCGGCTCATGTCGCAGGCACCCCCTCAGAGACCGGCTCGGCCAGGGCGTCCCCGATGGCGCTCGGGACCGGCGCGGAGGCCGGCCGACCGGCCCGCTCGGCGGCCAGCACGCCACGCAGCAGCGCGGCGGCCTTGTTCAGCGTCTCCTCGTACTCGAAGGCGGGATCGGAGTCGGCGACGATGCCGCCGCCAGCCTGGACGTGGACCGTGCCGTCCTTGACCAGGGCTGTCCGCAGCGCGATGGCCGTCTCGATCTCGCCATCCCAGTTGAACAGGCCGACCGAGCCGGCGTAGGTTCCGCGACGGTCCTTCTCCAGCTCGGCGATGATCTCCATCGCGCGGATCTTGGGCGCGCCGGAGACGGTCCCAGCCGGGAAGACCGACCGCAACGCATCGACGGGGCGGAGGTCGTCGCGGAGCTGCCCGGTGACCTTCGAGACGATGTGCATGACGTGCGAGTACTTCTCGATCACCATCAGCTCGTCCACCGAGACGGTGCCAGCCTTGCTGACCTTGCCGACGTCGTTGCGGCCAAGGTCGACCAGCATGACGTGCTCGGCCCGCTCCTTCTCGTCGGCCAGCAGCTCGCGGGCGAGGCGGTCGTCCTCCTCGGGCGTAGCCCCGCGCCAGCGCGTGCCGGCGATGGGCCGATTGTGGATCAGGCCCTTCTCGACCATCACCAGCATCTCGGGTGAGGCCCCGACGAGGTGGTAGTCCCCGAAGTCGAGGAAGAACATGTACGGCGACGGGTTGACCACCCGCAGGGCGCGGTAGATCGAGAACGGATCGGCGGTCGTCTTCAGCGAGAGCCGCTGCGACGGCACGACCTGGATGATGTCGCCGGCCCGGATGTACTCCTTGGCCTTGCGGACCATGCCCATGAACTCGGAGGGCGTGACGTTCGACTGGACGCGGTCGTGCAGGCCGATGCCCTCGTTGAACGTGGGGATCGACTCCAGCCGTGGCACCTGGGCCGGCTGATCGAGCCGGTCGAGCATGGCCGAGATGCGCTGGACGGCCTCGGCGTAGTTGGCTTCAAGGTCGCCGTCGAGCGGCAGCCGGGTGACGGCCTTGATGGTCCGTCGGGTGTGGTCGAAGACCAGCAGCGAGTCCACGAACATCAGGCGGGCCAGCGGCAGCCCGTGCGGATCGTTGGCCGCCGCCGGCAGCTTCTCGAAGCAGCGTGCGATCTCGTAGCTGAGGAACCCGACGGCCCCACCGATGAAGCGCGGCAGGCCCGGCAGCGTCGCCATCGTGTCCATGCCGAGCAGGCTGTCGATCAGGGCCAGCGGATCGTCGTACTCAAGCGCGCGGCTGCCGTCCGGCGTCTCCAGGGCGGCGCCGTCCTCGCGGATCTCCAGGATCTCGCGAGGGCGCGCCCCGATGAACGAGTAGCGCCCGACGTTCTCGCCGCCCTCGACGCTCTCCAGCAGGAACGAGTCGCGGCCGGCCGCGTACTTGAGGTAGGCCGAGACGGGCGTCTCCAGGTCGGCCAGGATCTCGCGATAGATCGGCACGAAGCGGGCCTTGCCCACCAGCGCCTTGGCCTGGGTCAGACTCGGCGTGAACATCAGCCCCTCCGTGATCCGGCCATGTCCGGCCGCTCGCTGGCGAAGTAGTTGATGCCCATGGCGTCTCGGGCCATGCGGATCGTCTCCTCGGCCTCGCGGCGAGCCTTGCGGCTGCCCTCGGCGATGACGTCGTCCACCAGGCCGGGCTGGCTCTCGACCTTGGCGCGGCGCTCGCGGATCGGCTCGAGGAAGTTCTCCAGGGCGGCGATCAGCTTGCGCTTGACCTCGACGTCGCCGACCTTCCCGACGCGGTAGCGGTCCTTCAGGTCGTTGACCTCGTCCAGGTTCGGGTTGAAGGCGTCGTGGTACTGGAAGACGGGGTTGCCCTCGACCGTCCCCGGATCGGTGGCGCGCAGGCGGGTCGGGTCGGTGTACATCCCCATGACCTTGCGCTTGACCTCCTCGGGCGAGTCGGCCAGCATGATGGCATTGTTGAGGCTCTTGCTCATCTTGGCCTTGCCATCGATCCCGACGAGGGTGGGCACGTCGCCGATGAGCGCCTCGGCGATGGGGAAGACTTCGCCGTAGAGGTCGTTGAAGCGGCGACCGATCTCGCGGGTGATCTCGATGTGCGACGACTGGTCCTTGCCGACCGGCACGAGGTTGCCCCGCACGATCAGGATGTCAGCACTTTGGAGCACCGGGTAGCCGAGCAGCCCGTACGAGGCCGTCTCCAGCTTGAGATCGCGCACGACGTCCTTGAGCGTGGGAAGGCGCTCCAGCCTCGGCACCGAGACGAGCATGCTGAACAGCAAGTGGAGCTCGCAGGTCTCGGGGACGAGCGACTGCAGGTAGATGACGCTCTTGTCGGGGTCCATGCCGACGCTCAGGTAGTCGAGCACCAGCTCATGGACGTTCTCGCCGATGTCGCGGGGGTTGTCGAAGCGGGTGGTCAGCGCGTGGTAGTCGGCGACGATGAAGTAGCAGTCGTAGGTGTCCTGGAGCTTGACGCGGTTGGCGAGCGAGCCGACGTAGTGCCCCAGGTGGAGCTTGCCGGTGGGCCGGTCGCCAGTGAGAATGCGGCCCTTCTTGGCCTGAGAACCTGCGGTCATCTGGTAGCACCCCTCCGCTGACCTCGCCGTGTTCCGATCTCCGGGGCGGAGAGGGAGGCAGAGCGAGATCCTGTGTGAACGGCAAACGCCCCTCGTCCAGCCAGGGACGAGGGGCGTCTCGTGGTGCCACCCTGTTTCGGCCGTCGTGCAGGGGACTGCGTGACAAGCCCTTCGCGGGCGCGGCCCTGAACCTTGCAGCGTGCTGCTGCCGGCCTCACGGCGATGCCCTACACCCTGATAACGGTGGCAACTCCGGCGATGCCTACTTGGTGCCTGTCGGTCAGCGGGTGACCGTCCTGCGCGTTCGGATCGCGACTCCCGGGTCCATTCGCCGCCGTCTGCGCCACCGGTTCACACCAACCCCGGCTCTCTGAGGCGCTCGCTGACGGGTACTCGTCCCGTTCGCAGTCTTTGAGTATGCGGTTGTGTCTAGTGGGGGAGTATACGGGCGTGGCGGCGGGCCGTCAATCCGAAATCGCTCTGGGTATTTCCTTCTTGGGGATGCCGGGCATCGATCATGAACTTCACGCCGCCGTCAGGTGCGAGCGCTTGACCTCAAGCGAGCGCGCCGCGAACTCCAGGCAGGTGAGGAGATCGCCGCGCTTCAGGTCAGGGAACGCGGCCACAATGTCCTCGATGGAGTCGCCGCCAGCTAGGCACTCCAGCATCGACTGCACGGGATAGCGCAGACCGCGAATCACCGGCTTGCCGTGGCAGATGTTCGAATCGATGGTGATGCGCGAGGGCAGCGAGTCCATGCGTTCACGATACGGCGTGTCGTAGCGAGGCGTCGACACGCACGTGCGCTGAACCGGGTCAGCCCGAGCGAAGTGAGCCTGCGAACGAAGTCGAGGGATCTTCCCTGCCTGAAATGTGCCGGACAGAGGGAGAAGATCCCTCCGCTTCGCTCGTTCCTCGCTACGGTCGGGATGACGGAGGGAAGTTCATCCCTCGTTTCGGTCGGGACAACCTTGGGATGGTTGTTTCGCGCTGCACTGCGGTTGTCAGGGCGGGGATGTTCATTGCGCGTCGCGGCCGAAATGACGAGCAGAGTACGGGGGAGCGTGGCGAAGTTCTGCTCTGTGTGGCGGACTGGGAAGCCGTGAGGACCGTCTACGCCGGCTGGTTGGCGTGGATCGCCTGACCTGACACCTTCATGGTCAGACGGTAGACGCCGGTGTTCGCCGTGATGAACAGCATCCGATTCCCAGGGCCGCCCCAGGCGCAGTTAGCCGGCGGCTCGGGCGTGCCGATGAACCCGAGCGGAGCGCCGTCTGGCGCGTAGACCCACAGGCCGTCCTCCGTGTTCGCCGTCACGTAGAGGTTGCCGAGCACGTCCAGCTTCATGCCGTCCGGCCGGCCGACCGTGCTGCCGTAGGTGACTTCCGCGAAGACCCGATCGTTGCTCAGGCTGCCGTCGTCGTTCACGTCGAACGCGCGGACGTGGTGGCGGTCCGTGTCGTCGATCAACAGCGTGCGGCCGTCGTCCCTGAGGACGAGGCCGTTCGGGCGCTCGAAGTCGTCCACCAGCAGCCGGATGCTGCCGTCCGACGCCGACACCCGATAGACGCCGTTGAATGGCGTCTCGCCGGGTGCGAACGTCCCGTCCGGCTGACGCAGGCCGTACGGCGGATCGGTGAAGATCAGGTCGCCGTTCGCGAGGCAGATCACGTCGTTGGGGCTGTTCAGCCGCTTGCCGTCGTAGCGGTCCACGACCGTCTCGATGCGGCCATCGGGGGACGTCCGCGACACGCGCCGGCCCTGGTGCTCGCAGGTGACGATGTTGTGCCCGAGATCGTAGGTGTTCCCGTTCGCGACCTGACTCGGCTTCCGGAAGACCTGTTGGCCGCCCGACTCGGTCCAGCGGTACATCGTGTTGCCGCGTACGTCGCTGAAGGTCAGCCACTGGTCGCGGTGGCTCCAGAGCGGTCCCTCGGTGAAGACACAGCCGCTGGCGATCTGCTCGGGTGTGGCCGATGGGTCAACCAGGTCTGCGAGCCTGGGATCGAGGACGACGGTGGCGCTCATGGAGCCTCCTGCGGCAGACGGTCGGGCGCGGCGGCGCGCCGGTGGGGCTATGGTAGCCGGTTGGCCGTTCGGAAACCCCTCACCGCCGGGATGGCCCCTCACCCCCCGCCCCGCTGCGAGTCCGGCGCGGCCACCGCGATGCCCCGGTATACTCGCACGGTAGATGCGAGCCGACTCCGCGATCCCTGACCCAGCCTACCAGGATGCGCTGCACTGGCTGTACGGCCTCTCGCCGAACATCCGCACCGCCGCGCAGATCGTGGCCGACCATCCGCGCAAGCTCGCCAGGACGCGCGCGCTGCTCGACCTGCTGGGCGGCCCCGACCGGCAGCTTGCCAGCGTCCTGGTCGCCGGGACCAAGGGGAAGGGCTCGGTGGCGGCGTATACCGAGTCGATGCTGCGCGCGGCCGGCTACGCGGTCGGGATGGTCTCGTCGCCGCACCTGACCAGCTGGTGCGAGCGGACCCGCATCGACGGGCAGGATGTCGAGCCGTCCACCGTGGCGCGGCTGATGCCGGCGATCCGCGAGGCGGTGGATCGGCTCGGGCACGAGCGGCCAGACCTCGGGCAGGCCACCACGTTCGAGGCCGGCTTCGCCTTCGCGCTGCTGGCATTCGTCGCGGCCGGCGTGCAGATCGCCGTGGTCGAGGCGGGGGTGGGCGGCCTCCATGACGCCACGAATGTGCTCGATCCGCTCGCCGTGGCGCTTACGCCCGTCAGCTACGACCACATGGCGACCCTTGGGCCGACCCTCACCCACATCACGAGGGAGAAGACGGGCGTGTTTCGAGCGGGCCGCCTCGCCGCCTCGGCGCGGCAGCCCGCTGAGGCCCAGGCAGTGATCGACCGGGCCGCCGAGGCGAGCGGCGCGCGCCTGGAGATGGTCGGGCAGGAGTGGCAGTGGCATCCCGAGGACGGTGGGGCCGGCTGCGGGACGTTTGTGGTGGCGGGGCCGCGCGGGACGTTTCGGCGCTTGCAGACGCCGCTGCTCGGGCGGCACCAGCGCGAGAACGCCGCCCTGGCTGTGGCCCTGGTGACCGACATCCCGCGGCAGCCCGATGCTCCCCGTCCCCTCGGCGCAGGGGCGAGCGCCGGGCCGCGGGCGGCATCGCCCGGGTTGCCGGCCCTGGCGAGCGCCGTCCGGAGCGGGCTGGCGTCGGTCCGCTGGCCGGGCCGACTCCAGGTGCTGCGGTCGTCGCCCTGGCTCGTGCTGGACGGCGCGCACAACGGCGACTCGGCGCGGCGGCTGGCGGAGGCCGTGTCCGAGTGCTTCCCCAGCGAGCGCCGGCGGCTGGTCTTTGGCACGTCGGTCGGGAAGGACGTGACACGGATGCTCGACGCGCTGCTGCCCATCATGGACGGCGTGACGCTGACCCGCTCGCACCACGAGCGCTCGGTGCCGCTGGACGAGCTGGCGCGGATCGTGGCGGCGCGCGGCGTCGAGGCGCGCATCATCCCTGAGGTCCGCGACGCCATCGGCGAGACGCTGGCCGAGGCCGGCCCGCGCGACCTCGTGCTGGTGACCGGCTCGCTGTTCGTCGTGGGGGAGGCGCTGGAGGAGGACGAACGCGGCCGGGCGCCGGTACGCGGGTCGCCTACGACCGAGGCGGCAACCGAGGTGGTGGAGGGGGGAGCATGAGCGAGATGGACGAGCACGGCCACGGTCATCCGCACCCGGAGCCGCGGCGGCAGCCGCACGACCATCCGCACCCGCGCGAGAATCAGGCGCCGCAGGTGCCCGGGCATGCAGAGCCGCACCCGCACGAGCAGCAGCCACCAGCAGACGCTGCGCCGTCTGCGCCGGCCAGTGCGGGTCGCTCGATCCTTTCGTCCTGGACGCCGCGCGCCCCGAGTGAGCTCCGGACCCCGCTTCTGTACGTGGACTGCTTCAGCGGCGTGGCCGGCGACATGCTGCTGGGCGCGCAGCTCGATGCCGGACTGTCGCTCGACGTGCTGCGAGAGGGATTGGCGGCGCTCGACCTGTCCGGCTACGAGCTGAGCGTAGCGACGAAGCAGTCGTTCGGCGTCTCCGGCACCAAGTTCGATGTGCTCATCGACGAGCGGGTGCAGCCCTCGCGCGGCCTCGGCGATATCCTGGCGATGCTCGAACGGAGCGCCCTGCCGGCGTGGGTCCGCACAAAGGCGGTGGCCGTGTTCTGGCGGCTGGCCCGCGCCGAGGCCAGGATCCACAACACCACGCCCGAGCAGATCCACTTTCACGAGGTCGGGGCGGTCGATTCTCTCGTGGACATCGTCGGCAACCTGATCGGGCTGCACACGCTGGGTATCCGCGAGGTCTACGCGTCGAGCCTGCCGCTGCCCGGCGGGACGGTCCGGATGGAGCACGGGCTGTTGCCAGCCCCGCCGCCAGCCACGTTGGAGATCCTGGCCGGGGTGGCCGCGCCGACGCGCCCGGCGCCCGTCCTGGGAGAACTGGTCACGCCGACCGGCGCGGCGCTGCTGGCCGAGCTTGCGACCTTCGAGCAGCCAATGATGCGGGTGCGACGGGTCGGGTACGGCTACGGCACGAAGGAATTGCCGTGGCCGAACTGTGTGCGGATCTGGCTGGGCGAGCGTTGGACGCCGGGACCGCCGCGCCTCTCGCCGCCAGTTCGGGCGGCCGAACGCACAGCCCTCGCCCACCCGGAGGAGGTGGCCCCGCCAACTTCGCAGGGGAACCTCGCCGCCTCAGGACCATCGCGTAACCTCACCCCCCCAGCTCGGCTATCTGGCGCGGAGAGTTGGGAGGGCCAGATGTCGTGCGCGGACCCCCCCTCTCCCGCGTGCGGGGGAGGGGGTCGGGGGGTGGGAGGTGACTCCCTGGTCGCCGACGAGGTCACCGTCATCGAGGCCAACCTGGACGACAGCACGCCTGAACAGCTCGGCTACGCCATGGAGTTGCTGCTCGCGGCCGGGGCGCTCGACGTCTCCTTCACGGCCCTCCAGATGAAGAAGCACCGCCCGGGCGTGCTGCTGGCGGCGATCGCGCGGCCCGAGCAGGCCCGAGAGCTGGCCGGCCTGATCCTCCGCGAGACCTCGACGTTCGGGGTCCGCATGACGCGCGCCGAGCGGCTCATCGTTCGGCGGCGCGTCGAGACCGTCCTCACACCGTACGGTGAGGTGCGCGTCAAGCTCAAGCTGCTCGACGAGCGAGCCACCGCCTCGCCCGAGTACGAGGATTGCTCGGCGCTGGCCCGCCAGCACGGTGTCCCGCTGGCAGATGTCTACCGAGCCGCGCTGCAGGCCGCCGATATCCTGGGTGCCCGGGGTGATTCGCCGGCATAGGGGGCGGTCTCGACGTGGCCGCCGGCGCGCGGCTGCGTCACGGAGCGGCGTTCGCGCCAGCGTGACCGACACGTCTGACCTGTTTCCGATTCGACAGGATCGTGTAACGCAGCTGGCTGCCGGCCTTCGCCAGCCGTGGTCTACCATGCGGGCGATAGCATGGACTGGCCGCCGACGGTCGCAGGCGGGTTACTGGGTCACGGGGATCGCGGAAGAGCGGCTGGCCCGCTGGGCACCGGTGGTGGCACGGGGCTCCTGGCGTTCGGCATCGTCTGGGACGCGCTGACCATCGGTAGGCGGGCCAGCTCAGGCTCGACGGCCCTGCCGCGCGTCAGCCGTATCCTGTAGTACCTGGGCTACGTGCTGATGACGGTCACCGTCGTCAACTGGTTCGTGGCCAGCCACGACCTGTCCGAGGTGAGAACGTCACGGCGATAGGTGAGGAAGGCGCCGAGGCGCCTCAGGCCTGGATACCAGACGCGGAGACGCAAGCGGTGATGCGGGGGGGACCTGATGGACGCACTGTTTGGACCGGGCCGGTCGCGGCTGCAGGAGCTCTTGAGGCAGTACAACGAGTATCCGGAGCGGCAGGAGCAGATCGACACGCAGATCCACGCCGAGTTCTGCAAGCCGGTCTCGATCATGGTGCTGGACAGCTGCGGCTTCTCGCGGTCGGTGCGCCAGCACGGCATCGTCAACTACCTGGCTCGGCTGGAGCGACTCGGGCGGATGGTCCGGCCGATCATCGAAGCTCATCATGGGCGCGTGCTGCGCGTCGAGGCGGACAACATCTTCGCGCTGTTCACGGGGCCGGAGGATGCGACGCGCTGCGCACTGGAGATCCAGCAGCACGTCGAGATCGCGAACGAGCCACTGCCGGCCGCCAGCGAGATCTACGTGGCCATCGGCATCGGCTACGGGCGGATGCTGCTGGTTGGCGAGGATGACGCGTGGGGCGACGAGATGAACATCGCGTGCAAGCTGGGGGAGGACCTGGCGGAGCGTGGCGAGATCCTGCTGACGGCGGCAGCCTACGAGGCCGTGGCGAGCGCCGGCGTGGCGACGTTCGCGGCGTGGTCAGTCAGCATCTCCGGGCTGGACCTGACGGCGCACAAGGTCGTGCGCTAGGACTTTCTGGGTTCTGGGAGAGTGTGCCCAGAACCCAGAACCCAGAACCCAGAACCCACGTTCAGGCGTTGGCCTCGTCGCGCCACTTGAGCAGCCACTCGATCTGGTCCGTCTTCCACGGGTCGTCCCAGCCGTAGATGAGCTGGGTCGCGCCGACCTTCACGTACTGGTCGAGGATGTCGAACTGCTCGGGGCGCGCCGCGCAGACCCGCTCGATCGTCGACGGGTCTCGCCCGAGTTTGGCGCACCACTCGTCGAGGACGGCGCTCTTGGCGGCGAACACCTCAGGCGTGCCGTGGGTGTGCCACTGGTCGGCGTACTGGGCGGTGATTCGCAGCGTCACCTTCTCGCCGGCCCCACCGATCAGGATCGGAATACTGCCGTTGACGGGTTTCGGCTCGTCCTTGCTCCACCGATCCTTGATGATGGCGAGCCCCTCTTCGAGGTGCTTGAGCCGGCTGCCGGGCGTCCCGAACTCGAAGCCGAACTCGTCGTAGTCCCGTTGTGCCCAGCCGGCGCCGATGCCCAGCACGAACCGTCCGTCCGTGATGAGATCCATGGTCTTGGCCATGTTCGACAGCAGGGCCGGGTTGCGGTAGCCCATGCAGAGCACGAGGCAGCTGACGGCGGCCTGCTTCGTCTGCGCTCCGAGCGCCGCGAGCAGCGTCCACGGCTCCAGATGGTCGCCCTGGTGAGGGTTGCCATCCCAGGTGCCGAAGAGCGGGAAGAAGTGGTCCCAGTTGTAGATGACGTCCACGCCTGCCTGGTCCGCCCAGAGCCAGGCATCGCGGTACGCCTCCCAGGTGGTGTGCTGCGGACGGATCTGTACGCCGATCTTGATCTTCGCCATACCTCTCCTCGGGGCCGCCCGGAGGCGGCCCGCCGACTGCGCCGAGCGAATGCGCGCTGGGGCTGGTACATCACCACGCTGAAAGCGATGGCTGTCAACACCCCCTGTCATCCCGAGCGACGTGACCCATTCGGCAAGCTCAGGGCAAGCCTTGCGAACGCAGTCGAGGGATCTTCCCCTTCGTGGTTATGCGAAGAAGATCTCTCCACTGCGCCCGTTCCTCGCCGCGGTCGGGATGACAAGGTTGCTGTGCACCCATCATGCCCAGCATGGCCGAGCACTAGACCTTCGTGGGCAGCTCGCCCAGCGACGGCTCGCCGCACCACGTCGTGTTGACCGTCCCGACGCGTGACGGGAGACGGTTGCCGTTGTCGTCGTAGAAGGTGTGCGTCGGCTCGCGGTGCGGCGTCAGCGTCAGGAAGTAGACGCAGGGCTCATCGCCGGCGCAGGAGACACGGTGCTTCTCGTGTGGGTAGGCCACCACAGACTGGCCCGGCGTGGCGATGACCTCGCCGTCGTCGAACTCGAAGCGAACCTTGCCTTCGAGGACCACCCACGTCTCGATGCCATTCGACTCCTCGTGGCTGTGGAAGCCGCCGAGTGCGTCGTCCGGGTTGCGCTTGAGGAAGCGTGCGCGCACGTCTGGCACGGCGATCACGGTTCCGGTCGGATCGTCGCGCCAGTCAAAGGTTCGAGCCGGCATCGGGTTCCTCCCTGGTGGCGCCGTCATGGCGCGCGTCGGGAGTATCAACCGCCGGGCCTCGAAGATCAACCTGAGTCACAGCAGGGGGCGGCAGCAGGGACCAGAGGGCGTTGGTGGCTACCGTGCCGGGCCACAGGTCGGCTGTGTGAGACGCGGCAACGTCTCCGCGAGTTTCTGCGCGACGGCAGCGTTCCCCAGCCGGGAATAGTGCGTATCCTCGAAGACATCGTCGAGGCCGTGGCGCTCGACCTCGACCAGCAGCTCGGAGGTCACGTCGACGACCGGCGCGCCGGCCTCGCTGAGCAGTTCCAGGAGCGGAGCATACGTCTTCACGCCTGTGGCGTTCTGCGCCAGGTCGAGCATGCCCGGCATCACGACGACCACCGGGGTCGCGCCGTTCGCGCGGACATCGTCCACGAATTTCAGGAGGATGCGCTGCGTCAGCTGATAGGCCTCCCCCTGCTGGTCGTAGAGCGGGAATCCGCGCTCGGTCCGCAGGAGCGGCTGTCGATGCCAGGTGTAGGCGGCCGTCCGCCCCAGTCGTACCAGGTGGGAGGAGTCCAACGGGCCGGCCGTGAAGGTGTTCGGGAAGTACCAGGAGTCGTGCTGTCCGAGTGTCGATTCGACCCAGTGGACATCCAGGAGCTGATCGAGGTCGGTCACCGGGTTGGGCATCAGCACCAGATCAGAACCGTTCAGCACGTAGCGCGGCTTGCTCAAGACGACGCTGTCGTCAGGGTGAATGAACGGCCTGAAGCGATTGACGACGCGCTCGATGTCGCCCACGAAGTACCCGATGATCACGGCGCAGCCGCCGAACTTCTGTCCGTCGCGGCCGTAGCGCAGCAGCGCCTGGTCGGGGCCGTAGCCCGGTACGCCGAAGTTGAGCACCTCGGCCCGTGGCAGGGCGTCTTCCAGCAGCACGGTCCAGCAGTCTTGCTGGGTGGACTCGCTGCAGTGGGTGAACGAGTCGCCGAAGGCGGTGATCCGCTGGACGCCCGGCGCTTCGTCAAGCTGGTAGTCGTGGTCGGCGCGGATGCTCTGGCTGTTGATGCGGTAGACGTTGCCTTCCGAGCGGCGGGTGCGGCTCGGCGTCAGGTTCCAGCCGAGGTCAGCATCGTAGGTCAGGTACGTGTCACCACGGATGATCTGGTGTACCCGCTCGTCGTTATATGTAAAGGGGAGCAACCGCGATTCGCTGACCGGCGCGACCACTCGCACCAGCAGCTCCGCGAGTACCAGGCTGAGGGCCACCGAGGATGCCGCGACAATCCATCGGGCTGAACGCATCTACCGTCCTACGCAGGCATGTCCACCGGACCAACCCTGGCCGGGGCCGCAGGCCTGTGGGGAGTATCCGCGTTTCTTGTGAACAGAATGTAAAGAGACCGTGACGACTGCATATCAGTGTGTCATTGCGATGCGCCGGATACTGTTGCCACGCGTACGCTCGGGGTGTGTGCCAACCGCGTTGTGTTCGCACCCCGGCCGTGTTAGCCTACGCCAGACGAACAGCAGGCGCTGGCATGCGCGGCCCCGTGGAGTGGATGCACACTCCCAGGACGGCCCCGAAGCGCCGAGGACAGGGATGTTCAGCCTCAGCTTTTTGGAAGACGTGCCGATAATGTTGATGGAGGCAGCGTTGCCCGTCCATCGGCGTTGCGCCGGCCCAGACCCAGCTGAGCGCGATGCACGCGACGGAGTGAGGGATCTGGCATGGCCGGCGGGATGAAGCCCCATCTGACAATACACGGGCACTTTTACCAGCCGCCCCGGGAAGATCCATTCACCGGCGTGCTGCCGCGCGAAAAGGGCGCTGACCCGTTCCGCAACTTCAACGAGAAGATCGCCGCCGAGTGCTACCGGCCGAACGCCGAGCTTGGCAACTTCTCGCGGATCAGCTTCGATCTCGGCCCGACGCTGGCATCCTGGCTCGAGGCGCACGACCGTCCCACCTACGACGCCATCATCGCACAGGCCCGGACGCACTTCCTCGCGTACGGCCATCCGAACGCGCTGGCCCAGGTGTACAGCCACGCGATCATGCCGCTGGCGAGCGAGCACGAGCGTCGGATCCAGGTGGCCTGGGGCATCGCCGACTACCAGCACCGGTTCGGGTACGCGCCGGAGGGGATGTGGCTGGCGGAGACGGCCGCCGACTCGGCCAGCCTGGGGGCGCTGCTGGATCAGGGCATCACCTACACCATCCTGGCGCCCTGGCAGGCTGGTGCACCTGTCGACACGTCGCAGCCGTACTGGGTGCGCCTTGCCGATGGCCGCAAGATCGCCGCCTTCTTCTACAACGGCGACCTGTCTGGCCGTGTCTCGTTCGACTCCACGCTGACGACGAACGCCGATGTGTTCGGACTGCAGGACTTGCCGCGCCACATCGAGCGGACCCGCGTGGCGGACGGCGATCCCCAACTGGTGCTGATCGCCACCGATGGTGAGCTGTATGGCCACCACCTGCCGTACCGCGACAAGTTCCTGGCGCACCTGCTGGGCGTGAGCGCCGTCTCGCGCGGGTTCGAGGTGACCAGCCTGGGCCGGTACCTGGAGTTCCACCCGCCGCTGGAGGAAGTGACGCTGGCCGAGGCGACCTCCTGGAGTTGCCACCACGGCGTGGACCGCTGGCGCGGTGACTGCGATTGTATCGTCGAGGATGGCGAGTGGAAGTGGTATCTGCGGCAGGCGCTGACGCGTCTGGCGGTGAAGATCGACACCCTCTACGAGCCAGCGGCCAGCCGCCTTTTCCGCGACCCGTGGGCTGCCGAGGCGGCGTACATCGGGGTACGGCTGGGCGCGACGACGGCTGACGCGTTCTGGATGCAGCACGCGCGCAACCCGAAGGTGGGTCAGCAGCGGGCGCTACGGCTCCTGGACGCTCAGTACTACCGTCACATCATGTTCGCAAGCTGCGCCTGGTTCTTCGAGGATCTCGACCGGATCGAGCCGCGCAATGCCATTCGCTACGGCCTGCGCGCCCTCCGCGACGCCGAGCGCGTCCACAAGCTCGATCTGCTGACCGCCTACGCCGCCGACCTGCGGGCGGCGCGCAGCACCGAGAGCGGCCGAACGGGGGTCGATCTGCTGGCCGAGGCGATTGCGCACGCGCCGGGTGGTACATTCTCCCGTGGTCAGTTGTACCGGCACCGGTGTGAGCCGCATCCCGGCAATTCGGACAGAAAGGATGCGGTGGTGGTAGCCTGAATGGCATGACCACTCCAGCACCGCAGCCCGCATCCTCTTCGACACGAAAGAATCCGCGAGCCACGGCACCCTCGTCTTCGTCACGAACGCCAGAGAACGGGAGCAGTGCCGTCAGGATGCCTGCAGAGTCCACGGCCGGCAACACCTTCCCGCACACGTTCCGAACGGTCGTCATCGAGCAGGTCAGCCCTGAGCTTGACGGGGGGCGCTATCCCGTCAAGCGAGAAGTCGGCGCGACCTTTGTCGTTGAGGCCGACCTCTTCAGGGAGGGGCACGACATCATCACCGGGCGCATCCTGTTCCGGCCGCCCACCGGGGACGCCTGGCAGTCCGCCCCGTTGACCTTCGTGGACAATGACCGCTGGCGCGCCTCGTTCGAGCTGACAGACCTCGGGCTGTACACGTACACCGTCGAGGCGTACCCTGACCTGTACCGCTCGTGGGCCTCGGATACGCGCAAGAAGGCCGACGCCGGCCAGGATGTCAGCAGTGACCTCCTCGAGGGCGCGCGCCTGCTGACGCGTCTGGCGGCGCTCGGGAGCAAGGCCGACCGCGCCACGATGCTGGCGGCCGCCGAGAAGATCGGCGATACGCGCGCCACGGCAGCCGCCCTGAACGTCGCCCTCAGCCCCAACCTGGTGGCGCTCGTCAGCAGCCATGTCGACCCGGCCATTGTGACCCGCTACGACCGCGAGCTCCAGGTCAAGGTTGACCGCGTGCGCGCGCGCTTCGGGACGTGGTACGAGATCTTCCCACGGTCACAGGGGACGGACCCGACCCGCGGCGCGACGTTCCGCGAGGCCGAGGCCCGCATCCCGGCCATCGCTGCGATGGGCTTCGACGTGCTGTACATGACGCCGATCCACCCCATCGGGACGACGAATCGCAAGGGCCAGAACAATACGCTCGTCGCGGAGCCGGGCGACCCGGGCAGCCCGTACGCTATCGGTTCGGCGGACGGCGGCCACACGGCCATCGCGCCGGAGCTGGGCACGCTCGACGACTTCGCGCACTTCGAGCAGACGGCGAAGGCCCACGGTATGGAGCTGGCGATGGACTTCGCCATCCAGGTCTCGCCGGACCATCCGTGGGTCACGGAGCATCCGGAGTGGTTCTATCACCGCCCGGACGGCACCATCAAGTTCGCCGAGAACCCGCCCAAGAAGTACGAGGACATCTATCCGATCAACTTCAACTGCGAGGCGTGGCGGGAGTTGTGGGCGGCGCTGCGAGACATCATCCTGTTCTGGGCGCAGCGCGGCGTGCGGATTTTCCGGGTGGACAACCCCCACACCAAGCCGCTCGACTTCTGGCTGTGGATGATCCGCGAGGTGCAGCGGGAGTACCCGGACACGATCTTCCTGGCCGAGGCGTTCACGCGCCCGAAGGTGATGCGGGCGTTGGCGAAGGCTGGGTTCACGCAGTCGTACACCTACTTCACGTGGCGCAACGAGCGCACCGAGATCGAGGAGTACCTGACCGAGATCACCCAGCCGCCCGTCGCGGAGTATTTCCGGGGCAACCTCTTCATCAACACGCCGGACATCCTGCCAGACATCCTTCAGCATGGCGGGCGGCCGGCGTTCATCATGCGGCTGGTGCTTGGCGCGACGGTCGGGTCGACCTACGGCATCTACAACGGATACGAGCTGTGTGAGAACACCCCGCGCTACCCCGGCAGCGAGTACTATCTCGACTCCGAGATGTACGAGCACAAAGTCTGGGATTGGGACCGGCCGGGGAACATCATCGACATCGTGACGGCGATCAACCGGATTCGCCACGCGAACCCGGCCTTGCAGATATACTCGAACCTGCGCTTCTACGGCTCCGAAGACCCGAACATCATCTTTTACGGCAAGGCCATGCCGGACCGGTCGAACATCATCCTGGTGGCGCTCAACCTCGATCCGTTCGAGACCCACTACGGCGGGGTCTTCCTGCCACCGGGTGAGTTCGGCATCCGCGACGACGAGGTGTACGAGGTCGACGACCTGTTGAACGGCGCGACGTACAGCTGGTACGGCCGCCACAACTGGGTGCGCCTCGACCCACGGGTCCAGCCGGCGCACATCTTGCGAGTGCGGCGGCTGGGACAGTCAGAAGCTGCCTCCTCCTCTGCCGCCGCCCCGTAAGACCAACGCGGCCGGCGGTCGGAGCGCGGCCAGCCGCGCCGTGTGGACGTGTCGGGCGCTCTCGTGGCTGTACGAGCTTCAGTTCCGATCTGCTGTGAGGCGAGCGTGGCGATCAACGAATCAGGAAGGGCACCGGATGACCGGCCACTCGACGACGATCCGCTCTGGTACAAGGACGCGATCATCTACGAGCTGCACGTCCGGACGTTTTATGACAGCGATGGCGACGGCATCGGCGACTTCCGGGGGCTGATCGAGAAGCTCGACTACCTGAAAGCGCTCGGCATCACCTGTATCTGGCTGCTGCCGTTCTTCCCGTCGCCGCTCAAGGATGACGGCTACGATATCGCGGACTATCACGATGTTCACCCGTCCCTGGGCACGCTGGTGGACTTCGAGACGTTCGTGGTCGAGGCGCATCGGCGTGGTCTGCGCGTGATGACCGAGATGGTGATGAACCACACCTCGGATCAGCACGCCTGGTTCCAGTCGGCGCGCGCCTCGGTGGATTCGCCGTACCGCGACTACTACGTGTGGTCCGACACGGACCAGGACTATCCGGACGCGCGCATCATCTTCACGGACACCGAACGCTCGAACTGGACCTGGGATGCCGAGGCCGGGCAGTACTTCTGGCACCGCTTCTTCAGCCAGCAGCCAGATCTGAACTTTGACAATCCAGAGGTCCGCCGCGCGATGATCGACAGCCTGCGGTTCTGGCTGGATCGGGGCGTGGACGGGATCCGCCTGGATGCCGTGCCGTACCTGTACGAGCGCGAAGGCACCATCTGCGAGAATCTGCCCGAGACGCACGCCTACCTGCGCGAGGTGCGTGGGGCCATCGACGCCAACTATCAGGGCCGCATCGTGCTGGCTGAGGCGAACCAGTGGCCGGCCGACGTCCGCCCGTACTTCGGCAACGACGACGAGTGCCACATGGCGTTTCACTTCCCGCTGATGCCGCGCATCTTCATGGCGATCCGCCGGGAGGAGAGCAGGCCCATCGTCGAGATCATGGGGCAGACGCCGGACCTGCCGCCTCTCAGCCAGTGGGCCATCTTCCTGCGGAACCACGACGAGCTGACGCTGGAGATGGTGACCGACGACGAGCGGGACTACATGTACCGCGAGTACGCCCGCGATCCGCTGATGCGGGTCAACATCGGGATTCGGCGGCGGCTCGCGCCGCTCATGGAGGGAGGGCGTCGCCAGTTGGAGCTGCTGAATGCGCTGCTGCTGTCGATGCCCGGCACACCGGTCATCTACTACGGCGACGAGATCGGGATGGGCGACAACGTCTATCTCGGCGACCGCAACGGCGTCCGAACGCCGATGCAGTGGAGCATCGACCGCAACGCTGGGTTCTCGCGGGCCGACGCCGCTCGCCTGTACAGCCCGGTGATCGTCGACCCCGTCTTCGGCTACCAGTCGGTGAACGTCGAGGCCCAGCTTCGGACGCCCACCTCGCTGCTGCAGTGGATGCGCCGCATCATCCACATTCGCAGGCGGTTCCATGCGTTCGGACGGGGGACCATCCGATTCCTGACGCCGGCGAACCAGAAGATCCTCGCGTATTTGCGTGAGTACAACGGCGAGACGCTGCTGTGCGTCAACAACCTTTCGCGGTTCGTGCAGCCAGTCGAGCTCGACCTGCGCGAGTTCGACGGTTGGACGCCGGTCGAGCTGTTCGGGGAGACGCCGTTCCCGAAGGTTGGCGAGCTGCCGTACATGCTGTCGTTCGGGCCGCACGGCTTCATGTGGTTTCGGCTCGCGCCGCCAGGCGTTGAAGAGCAGGGCGGCCGGGCGTGAGTGAGGCCGCCGGGCGCGACGCGCGGGCCGGGTCAGCACGCGCGTCGGTCCTGGCGGCCGTCTGCGCGGCGCTGCCACGGTTCTTGCCGGCCCAGCGCTGGTACGGCGCAAAGGGGCGTCGCATCTCGCGCGTGGCGATCCGGGACGTTGCCGACTTGGGCGATGATCCCCGCGCTCTGCTCACGGTGATCGACGTGTACGGCGACGGCGAGCAGCCGGCGAGCTACTTTCTGCCGCTCGGGCAGTGGCCGGCCGACGAGGCCGACGCCCCTGGCGAAATGATCGTCTCGGTGGGCGACCTGGCCGTCCGCGATGCCATCTACGATCCAGACACCTGCCGCGCATTGCTGGCGGGTATCCTGGAGGGGCGCTCGCTGCCGACCGCGAACGGCGGCCGGCTCGTGTTCGAGCGGGCGGGCGGGCAGCAAGCCGACGCGGCGTTTCGCGCGCTGGCCGATCCGGCGCAGCTGGCGGTGCGGAACGTCAACGTCGAGCAGAGCAACAGCTCGGTGATCTTCGGGGACGCGCTGATCCTGAAAGCGCTGCGGCGGCTTGTCGTCGGGGTCCATCCCGAGGTCGAGATCACGCGCTTCCTGAGCGAGCGCACCACGTTTGACCGGACGCCCGCGATGCTCGGCTGGGCTGACTACCATGCGCCAGATGGCTCGATTGCGCCGGTGGCCGTGCTCCAGCGCTTCGTGCCGAACCAGGGAGACGGCTGGAGCAATGTGCTGGCTCGGCTCCGGGCGCTGGCGGACGCGCCGGACGGCGAGGCGCCGCTCGTGGCCAGCCTCGACGCGCTGGGTGCGACACTGGGCGGACTGCATCTCGCGCTCGCGTCGGCCTCCGACGACCCCGCGTTCGCGCCGGAGGTCATCTCGGCGGCCGACCTCGACCGGTGGCGCGCACGCACCCATGCCAGCCTCGACGGGGCATTGACGGCGATTCGACGCGAGCTGGCGCGCGACGACCCGACAGCAGGCTGGACGGCGACGGCGCGGAACCTGGGCACGGCGACCCTGTATGGTGAGCGGCGGCTGCGTGCTGCCGTCGATGGCGTCGGCGTGCTGGCCGATGGACGGGTGGCCAAGACCCGCCACCACGGCGACTTTCACCTGGGACAGACGCTGGTCGGCGAAGACGGCTGGTACATCATCGACTTCGAGGGGGAGCCGGCCCGCTCGCTGGACGAGCGCCGCGCGAAGCAGACACCCCTCCGTGATGTAGCAGGCCTGCTGCGTTCGCTGGACTATGCCGAGGCCACCGTCGTCCGCGAGGGAGTCGTACTGCCCGATCCGTCGCTGATGGACCGCCTTCGCGCGCGGTTCCTGGCGAGCTACGTCGCCGCCGTGCGGGGGTCCAGGCCGCCGATCCTGCCGTCTCACCCCGATGAGCTGGCGGCGGCGCTCCTGGCGCTGGAGGCCGAAAAGGCGATCTACGAGCTGGGCTACGAGCTGAGCAACCGGCCGGACTGGGTCGAGATCCCACTGAGCGCCCTGGCGCGCCTCGCCGAGTCGGCGTAAGGCGTTCCTGGGCTGCACATCCGCGCGTATACTGGAGCGAGAGGCGCGACGCGTCGGTGAGGCCAGCATGACCACCTATCCCCGCTACACCTCACGCGATCTCGAACTGCTGCCCGATGTCGAGGGCACGCGCTACGAGATCATCGATGGGGATCTCTTCGTGTCAAAACAACCAAGTCTCGAACATCAGTACGTCTGTCTCGTGATCGGTACCGCCCTCTTCACCTGGAGCCGGGCCACCGGCCAGGGTCGTCCCTATACGGCCCCCGGGCTGGTGTTCGATGGCGATGACGATGTAGCGCCAGACGTCGTGTGGATCAGCCACCAGCGACTTCGGACTGGGCGGGACGCGGCTGGGCACCTGCGCGTCGGGCCGGAGCTGGCCGTCGAGGTCGTGTCGCCGGGCGCGGCCAACGAACGCCGAGATCGCGAGTTCAAGCTGAAGCTGTACTCGCGTCAGGGCGTTCGCGAGTACTGGATCGTCGACTGGCAGCAGCGAATGGTCCAGGTCTACCGTCGTGCGAGTCTGGCTCTGGCCCTCGTCGCGACACTCTGGGACGGCGACATGCTCACGTCACCGCTTCTGCCGGAGTTCGGCCTGGCCGTGTCCGATCTCTGGGAGCCTCCGGAGGCGTAGGGGTGAGGCCTGCCGGCGGGCAGCAGGCCTCAGTGGTCTGACGGAGCGATGCTCCAGCCGGCCTCGTCGAGCAGCCGCGAGCATTCGTCGTCGAGAATCCCGGCGACAACGTCCGGCGGCGGCGCATACCGGCCGGGCACCTCGATCAGCAGCAGTGGGTGCTGCGACGAGTAGCCGCCGGTCGGCCAGCGCGAGAGGCTGCCGATCACCACCCGTGAGATCCGCGTCTGTCGGATGACCGTCGCACACATCCAGCAGGGCTCGCCGCTGGCGTAGAGGGTCGCCCCGGTCAGGTCCAGCGTCTCCAGTGCCTTGCACGCCTCACGGATGGCCTCAGACTCGGCGTGTGCCGTCGGGTCGAGCTTGGTATTGACCTGATTGCGCCCCTCGGCGAAGATCGCGCCCTCGCGCACGAGGATTGAGCCGAACGGATGGTCGCCGCGTTCGAGCGCCTCGCGCGCCAGCTCGATGCACCGGGTCATTCCTTCGACGTCGTCCATGCCTCTCGACCTCCTGCTCCCCCTGGGCGCAGGCCGCGCACCGCCATGCGCCCCGCCCCGCTGTCGCCGCGCCGCCGGCCGCTACCGGTCGAACCCGAACAACCGCCCGGCCACCCCTCCGAACATCTGCGCGCGTTCCGCCTCGGGCCTGTCCACGAATCGCGCCATCGTCAGCCGCAGCGCGTTGCCGTACCCCTCGCGTGAGCTGACCGGCGGATAATCGCTTCCCCACATGATGCGAGCAGGCCCGAAGGCGTCGTAGGCCATCTCCAGGAATGGCGCGAGCGGCTCGACAAACGCGAACGGCTCGCGCACCGGCATGGCGCGCTGCGAAAACTCCCCCAGACCGTGAATTTTGACGTAGGCGTTGGGGAACCGCGCAAGGTCAAACATCGGGGGCCGCGAGCCGTCTGCTGGCAGATCCGTCCACTTGAGCGACCCGAGATGCTCGATCACGATGGGGAGGGTTGGACAGGCCGCGAACACGTCGGCAAAGGCGGTGTCGGCGAACGCCTCACGGCTGCCGCCACAGCTGACCGTGATGCCAAGCTCGGCGGCCTTGCGCCAGATCGTGAGCGGATCGTCCCCCGGCGAGCGTGCGCCGGGCGGGAGGCGCACGCCGGTCGCGCCTTCGGCTACCAGCCGCTCAAGCTCCCGCGGCGCATCATCCTGCGTCACGTCCACGATGACGACCGACCGCAGCCGGTCGGGATATCGTTGGACGCAGGCGGCCTGGTAGCTGTTGTCTGACTGACCGTTGATCTGGATCAGCGCGGCCTGCTCCACGCCGTAGCGGTCCATTTGCGCCAGGAGCACCTCAATCGGCTCGTACCAGCCCAGGGCCGCGTGGCAGTGGCTATCAACGATGCGCATCGGTCCTTCTCCTCGTAGGCGTCGCAGGGCAGGCGGGGCCGTCAACTGGCCGGGAACAGCATGAAATAGAGCGGCAGCAGGTAGACGCTGCACAGCATGGTGACGAGGACGGCGACCCACAACGTGGGCAGCGGCATGTCCGGGTAGTGGCCCTTTCCCAGCGGCGCCCGAACCCGCATCGGGTCGCGTGGGCGGCGCAAGTGCACGTGTGGCGGCAGCGTCTGGGCAAGGCGATGTGCCCGTCGGGCCTGGGCCACCCGACGCGCGGCGTCGGCGCTTGAGGCGGCTGCGCTCGCGTGCGGCCCACCCTCGGCGTAGCTGGACTCGCGAACCGCCGCTGCAACGCGCTCGACCAGTGCCAGCAACTCAGTGCCAGACGTCGGCCTTCGGGACGGCGACCAGGCGGTCGCCGCATCCCACAGCTCGGCGAGGTGGCGGGTGACCTCGGTCGAGACGGCGTTCGCGGGGTTCGTGCTCGGCAGCGTCGTATTCACGAGGTTGACGACCGCGACGCCCAGCGCGTAGAGATCGTCGGATCGGCTCAGCGGCTCGCCGGCGCGGCGCTGAGGCGACCAGTGGGTGCTGGCAGCAGTCGGAGCGGACCGCTGAGGGTGCGCGGGGCGGCGTAGCTCGAACGGTTCCGGTGCTGTGGCTGTGGCCTCGCGCAGCACGGCCCCGTCAATCGATCCGTGCGCGCCCCAGCGGGCGTGGTAGCGGTCGAGCGCGAGGGCGGCCCGACGGATGCCCTCGACAGCCTGCCGCAGCGACGGCAGATGCTCCTGCTCTGTCGCCGAGTCTCCCCTGGCGGCGCCCACGGTCACCGCCTGATGCCCAACTGCATGTCAGTGCTGCCTCACGGGACAGGCGCGGGAACGCTCCCAGGGATGTCTTGCCGTTCGCCATTCCCGACCGGTGCTGACGTCGTACGCGAGTCCGCGACCCGTCACGCCGTCCTCGATCGACAGGGTACCACGTTCGGAAGGCGAGCCGTCCCCGGCCGCGAGCGGCCGGCGTTCCCTCAACGACGTACATGAAGGACGTGTATGCTCCGAGCGTGTCTCCAGCGTGGAGTCACATCGCAGGGAAACATCCGGCGGCCCTCCAGCCAACTGGCCGGTACGATTGTGCGACTCAGATGGGCTGGACAACCCTCTCGTAATCTCTGTACATACACATGCGGCGCGCCCGGGGAATCGCGTCGCTCGACAATGATCAATCAGGAGCTTGCTTCGCTCGCAAGGGCAGGAGTTCGCTTCGCTCGCAAGGGAGGGTGGCGCGGATGAGTCGGGAGGCTGAAGACTGATGTCTTCATATGACGATCTGCTGGAAAGCCTCGATGCTCTGGGCGTCTACGACACCGATGCTATCGCGGCGCTGCGGGATCCGGAACTCGGGGGTGATGCTGCCTTCCTGGCAGAGGTGGTCGAGGCGTTCCTCGAGGATGCTCCCGAGCATGTGGGCATGCTCCGGGCCGCGTTCCCGATTGGCGATGCGCCCTCGGTGATGCGGGCGGCGCACAGCCTGAAGGGGAGCAGCGGCAACTTCGGCGCGGCACGGCTGCGCGCCCTCTGCGCCGCGCTGGAGCAGCATGCCCGGGCGAACCACCTTGAGGGGTTGGACCCGGTGATGAATCGGCTTGACGTTGAGTTCTGCGTGCTGAAGAAGCAACTGAAGGCGCTCGTTGTGGAAGCCGAACGAGCGCAGGCGTCGGCAGGCTAAAACGGATCCGGCCAGGTTGAGTCGGGCGGGGACCGACTCGCCGGTCAGAAGCGTTGCGGGCCAGTACCCGTCCATCCGGCCAGCGTCCGCGCGATCCAGACCAGCCCGACGGCCTGCGCCAGCACGACCGGCGGCATGAACGGCAGCAGGTACCGCGCGTCGACCGTGTTTGTCGCGGCAGTCATCAGGGTGAACAGGGCTGCCAGCGTGAGCCACAGGGCCACCTGACCGGGCGCAGGCTTCGCAAGCTGCCACGCGCCGAGGACAAGCAGTCCCCAGAAGGCGATCACGCGTAAGACGGCCTGCAGCACGGCGGTCTCGACCGGGAACGTGGCAGGGTATGGCTCGCGCTCAAGGATTTCGAGGCCGCTCTGGTAGAAGACGCGGGCGGCCGGGCTGCCGTCGTCGCGTGGGTAGAGGATGCGGAACAGCGGGATGCGGTCCAGATCGATGAAGAACGGGACCATCGTCCGGGTCAACTGATAGTGGCCGAGGCGCAGATCCTCGACGACCGACCCGAGATACGCTGTTGGGTGCGCCATCAGCCGCGCCAGCCAGACCGCACGAACGTCCTCGAGGGGCAGCTCGACAGAAAACTGGAAGACGAGGTAGGTCAGGAACCTGGCCCGCTCGATGGGCTGACCTTCCTGCTCGCGGAAGCGGGCCTTGGCTGCCTCGATGCGCTGCTCGGCCGGCGCGTCGCTGGCCGGTGGCAGGTAGATCACCACGCGGTAGAGTGGCACGTCGGCGTTGTATGCCCGTGCGCCCGTATCGAGGAAGTGATCCACCAGGATGAACATCGTGAGCGCCACGGCCAGGAGCGCGCCCAGCCGTGGGAAGGCCACCTTCCAGGGGAGCGGAGAGAGGGTATCGCGGCGCTGCGCCCAGGCGCCCACCAACAGGGCGGGTATCAGCAGCAGGGTCAGCGCAGCAGTCGTCGGTCTGAGCGCCTGCAGCACGAACAGGCCGATGGCGAACGGCAGCAGCCAGAGCCAGCCCCCGCGCGGTTGGCGACTCAGCACCCACCAGCCAATCGCCGAGAAGACCGGCAGAAAGATGAACGTGTAGACGGCGTCTGGCAGCATCACCACCGACATGCGGGTGAGGTAGCTCGGGGCCGCGACGATCCCCAGGGCGGTGGCGGCGACGAGCGGTCCGGCCCAGCGTCGCAGCAGCGCCCAGGCGACGCCGGAGCAGAGCATCATCAGCGCAAGCTGCACCCAGTAGACGTTCCGCGCGATGGGACGTGGACTCAGCGTCGAGACCACGGCCAGAAACGCCGGGTAGCCGGGCAGCCGGCGGGATTCTGGCAGGGTGCGCGTCGTGCGGAGGTGCTCGGCGTAGGTCACGTAGCCGTCTGGGTCTGGGTCGTCGGTCGGGGGGTAGCTCAGGAGCTGCGCCAGCAGCACCAGGAACAGCAGCACCACGAGAACCGCTTCGAGGAGCGTCGGGCGACTACGAGAGTGGGACCGTGGCGCGGTCACAGTACGCCGATCCAGGATACGAGCGCCCGAACCAGCCGCGCCGAGCGGGACAGCGAGGAAGTCGCTCCGAGCGCGGCACGTGCCGCGCCGCGCGGAGACGCTTGCCCGGCCGATCCGGTTCTGTCACCATCAGGCATCGTGACGGTCTGGCATCGGCAACGGACGGTGAGCGCGGCCGGCTCGGCAGTTCGCCGCCGCTGGCTGTCGCTGCTGCTCGTCGGCATCCTCGCCCTGTGCGGCGCAGTGGTCGGTGCGCTCTCGCTGACCCAGGTGGCCCAGGCCGCGCCTGGCGAGACCGTCGCGCAGCGAGACCGCGACGAGGACGTTCGGGTAGAGCGGTTCCTGCCGCCGGCGGCAGCGCTTGCGGGAATCGTCGGCGTCATCATAGCTCGGCGGCTCCAACTGTACCCGCTGGCGAGCGGCATCCGCTTCGGCGCGCCGCTGCTGGCGCTGGCGCTGGCCATCTGGCCGCTGGTCTCCATCGGACCGCGACCGCTCAACCGCCAGCCGTCGCCCGACGCCCAGGAGTATGCCGACGCCGCGCGTCACCTCGCCGCAGGCGAGGGCTACGTCACCACAATCTATCGCAACGAGGTCCGGCCGCCACGGTATCCGCCCGGGTTCTCACTGGCGCTCGCGCCGTTCGGGCTGGCCGGCCGCTACCCGGCCAACGTCCAGCTTGGGTCCAGAGTCTACGCCGTCCTGTACCTGGTAGCGACGCTGGGAGTGGCCTGGGCGGTGGGCGGGCCACTGGCGGCCGCCGTCGCAGTGGCGCTGGTTGGTGCATCGCCGTTCGCCGTGCGCTACGCCTCGCTGGTGATGTCCGACGCGTTCGCCGCCGGGCTGACAGTGCTGGTGCTGCCCCTGCTTCACCGGCCGACCACCGCTCGCCTGGGCGGCGCGGGCCTGCTGGCCGGCAGCCTGATCCTGGTGCGCCTGAGCGGTGTCGTGACGCTGGCCGCGATCGTGGCGACGCTTTTCACGCGGCGCCGGTGGCGAGGCCTGGTGGTGGCCGGCACAGGTGCAGCGCTGGGTGTGGCGGCGCTCGGATTTCAGCAGTGGAACTCGTTCGGCAGCCCGCTGATGACGGGCTACGCCTACTGGCTGCCAGATCTACGCACGTTCGGCCTCGACTTTCCGCTGGCGCTCGCCTCGCAGCGGGACGGCTCCGGGGTCGTGGCCGACTCGCTGGACGGCGCACTGCTGCGGTGGACCTGTCCCTGCCCGGAGGACGATCCACTGATCGCGTTCCGGCCGGTCACGATGTACCCGCTGGTGCTGCTCGGGCTGTTCTGGATCTTTACGCCGCCCCTGACGACCATCCCGGGGCTGGTGGAGGTCTGGCGTCGGCGACGCGAGCCGGCGGCCAGCTACGTCCTCTGGCTGACCGGCATCACGCTGGGTCTGCATCTATTCTACTTCTACCTTGCGCCGCGCTTCATGGCCGGGCCGGCCACTCTCCTCGCCGTCTACAGCGGCGTTGCCGTCGCGCGGTGGGCGGCGCGCTGGGAAGGGGCGGCCGCCGACGAATCGCCGGTGGCCGCCGTCGCCGTTCAGTCGTGAGTCAGCCGGCCTCATCGCAGCGCGTCGAACACGGGCGAACGCCCGTGGCGCACGCCGATGTCGCGTGTGGCTGGAACCGTTTCGACGTGGCCATCGCAGTCGTGCTGGCGGCACTGGCGGCGCTCCCTCGGACCGTGAATCTGCTGGGCCTCGATCCGTTCATCGACGAGGTCGCCTGGGTGGACTGGGCGGTCCGCCAGTTTGAGTGGTCCGCGCCACGCTCCTGGCTGATCCCCCTGCTGACGGACGGCCGGCCGCCGCTCTTCGTCTGGCTGACCGCGCCGATGGCCGTCCTGGTGGACAACGGTTTCCTGGCCGGGCGGCTCGTATCGGCGCTGGCGGGCACCGTCTCGACCGTCGCGCTCTACGGGCTGGGTCGGGAGACGGCGTCACGCCGCACAGGCATCGCGGCCGCACTGTTGTGGGCGCTCAGTCCGTTCAGCTTCCTGTTCGCCCGGATCGCCGCCGACGATGCGCTGCTGACCTGCCTGGCGATCCTGGCGACCTGGGCCAGCATCCGACTGGCGCGGCGACCAACGGTGGGCGCGGGCGTGTGGTGCGGTGTGCTGCTCGCGCTGACGGTGCTTGCCAAGACGACCGGCGTCCTGCTGGCCATCGCGCCGCCGGTCGCATTGCTGCTGCTCGGGACACCGCGCTGCTGGCGGCGCTACCTGCGTCCGCTCCTGGCGGCCTTCGTGGCCGGACTCGTGACGAGCGGGCCGCTGCTCCTGGGGCTCGCCCCGATGATCCAGCAGGCCGCGCTCCATACCGGCGGCTCGAAGGGGTCGGAGGCGGGGCTGTTCGCCGCGAATCTCGATCTGAGCCTGCACTGGCTCGACCTGATACTCGGGTGGCCGTTCCTGGCACTGGCCGGCCTGGGGATGCTGGCGGCGCTGCTCCTCCGCCGTTGGGCGCTGGTCGCCGTGCTGGTAGTGGGCGTCGTGTTGCTGGGGACCATCCTGGCGATCACGTCGCCGCTGTTCAGTCGGTACCTGCTGTTCGGGATGTTCCCGGCCTATCTGCTGGCCGGGTTCGCCGTCGAGCGCCTGGCGTGGTTGGCTGGGTGGACGATCGACAGGTTCATGCCGCGACTTCGGCCGATTGACTGGGTCGCGCGGCTGCTGCCAGACCTCACGATGGTGGTCGTGATGGGCGTCGGGGTCGTGCTGGTGCTGGCCCCCCGGGCCGGGCTGGCCCGCGACCTTGTCTACGATCCGGCTCGCGCGGCGCTGCCGGATACCGAGCACTTTCGGTACGTCGAGCAGTGGTTTGCAGGGTACGGACTGGGCCAGGTCGTGGCCGATCTGCGGGCGCGGGCGGCGAGTGGCCCGGTCGTCGTGCTGGCAGCCCCCGCGTCCCGTGAGAACCGGGTGTTGCTGCCGCACAGCGCCCTGCGCTTCTACCTCCGCCGCGACCCACACATTCGGGTCGTGGATGCGCCGCCGATCTTCCGGGCACAGGATCTCCGCGAGTTGCGCCGCCTGACGCGGGACGGCCAAACCTTCCTGGTCGTCAACGGCAGCCACACGCCAGCGCCCGGCATGCCCGACGAGATCCCCAGCTACACCCGGCAACTGGAGCGGCGCATCGAGCAGGATCTGCCCGATGCGCGCGAGGTCTTGCGGATCGCGCGGCCAACTGCGCCGAACTGGCTCAGCGTCTACCAGTTGAACCCGTAGCCGCCGCGCCCCCGCCGCGGTCCTGATCCTGGCCTGGTGGCTCGTCAGGCGTCAATCACAGGGTCGCTCAGTACCGGTCGTCATCCCGACCCGATTCGGCAAGTTCAGGGCAAGCTACGCGAGGCACGAACACACCCTCTCGTCATCCTGACCCCAGGGCGATTGCATGTTGATGTCGTCGTGCGGCGGCGTCGGGGCTTGAAAGCCCCGCCTACGATCCTGCAGTCGCTGCGCGACGCGCCAGTCGCACCAGTGCCGGCCGTTCCCGACGGCCGTCGCGCAGCGACTGAATGACTGTAGGCGGGGACTTCAGTCCCCGACCGCGGCGAGGAACGAGCGGAGTGAAGGGATCTTCCTTGCATAGCCACGAAGGGGAAGATCCCTCGACTGCGTTCGCAAGCTCACGTCGCTCGGGATGACGGTGAAGCATCGCCAGAGGTCCAACCCGGTCGTTCACGACTGACAGACCACTTAGCCCCGGCGCGAACCCTCGGCCGCCCCGACTGCCATCCCCAGCCGCCGCTGCTCCCGATACCAGGCGATGGTCTCGGTCAGGCCGGTACGGAAGTCCGTCTGCGCGCGGAAGCCGAACTCCTGCTCGGCGCGGGTGACGTCGAGGCAGCGGCGAGGCTGGCCGTTCGGCTTGGACGGGTCCAGCTCGACGCGGCCCTCGTAGCCGGTCAACTCGGCGATCAGGTACGCGAGATCGCGGATCATGATCTCCTGGCCGGAGCCGAGGTTGACCGGTTCGGAGCTGTCGTAGCGCTCGGCGGCGAGGATCAGCCCCTCGGCGGCGTCGTCGACGTACAGGAATTCGCGGCTCTGGGTGCCGTCTCCCCAGACGGGGACGGCTGGATCACCGTTCTCGCGGGCGTCGATGAACTTCTTGATCAGCGCCGGGATCACGTGGGATGAGCGCGGATCGAAGTTGTCGCCGGGGCCGTACAGGTTCGTGGGCATCGGGTGGATGGCGTTGAAGCCGTACTGCTGACGGTAGGCCTGGGCCTGCACCAGCAGCATCTTCTTGGCGAGGCCGTAGCCGGCGTTCGTCTCCTCGGGGTAGCCGTCCCAGAGGTTCGTCTCGTTGAACGGCATCGGCGGGGTCTTCGGATACTCGCAGATCGTGCCGACCGCCACGAACTTCTCGACGCCTGCCAGCCGGGCCTCTTCCATCAGCTGGGTGCCCATCATCAGGTTGTCGAAGAAGAAGCGGCCGGGGACCTTCATGTTGATCCCGATGCCGCCGGCTGAAGCCGCGAGATGGATGATGACATCCGGTCGGCCGTCGGCGACCGCCTGCCGGCAGGCCGCGCGATCCACCAGATCGTACTGAGCCGAGCGCGGCACGAAGATCTCGCCCACGCCACGCTGCTTGAGTCTGGCGACAAGCCGTTGACCGACGAATCCCGACCCTCCGGTCACCATCACACGTCGTGTCGAGAGATCGAGGGGCATCGGTCGCATCCTTTCCGCGAGAGACGGGCAACGCCCTGGCCCTGCGCTGTGCCAGGACGGATTGTACCGTCGTATCCGGGGTGGCCGGCCAGAAACTCCGGTCGACGGGCAGGGTGTGTTCACCGGATCGTGACCGGATCGACATGGATCGGTGGAAGGTCAGCAGTACGCTCCAGAGACAGGCGCTGGTGCGCCCGCGGAATCCGCTCCGGAGGCAGACAGATGATGCTGGTACAGACAGCGCGCGGCGGCTGGCGGCTGACCCCGCCGGCCCACAAGCTGCTGCTCACGGCGCATATTGTGGCGTCGGTTGGCTGGCTGGGGATCGCCGTGGCGAAGATCGTACTTGGCGTGGTGGCGGCGCGAGCGGCGGACGCTGCCCAGGCGCAGGCGCTGCTGCTGGCCACAGGCGTCATCGACCGGGCGTTTCCGCCCGCTGCCATCCTCACGCTGCTGACCGGCGTGACGCTTGGACTGGTCACGAAGTGGGGCATCGTCCAGTATTCCTGGGTGCTGGCGAAGCTGGGGCTGACGGTGGCCGTGCCGGTGACCGCCGTCCGCCTGGCCGACCGTCTCCTGGTCGGCGCCCAGACACAGGTCGGCGGGGCGTCCGTGGACCTGCAGGCCGTGGGCGGCTGGCTCTCCGCGCCGAGCCTGCTCGTGTGGCTGGTCGGGGCGCACGTCGTGATGCTGACGGCGGCCACGGTCCTTTCGATCTACAAGCCGTGGGGCCTATCCCCGATTGGACGCCGCCGCCAGCGCGAAGGGCAGCGGCCCGATGTGGCGGTGCGGGCGGCTTGAGGCGGGTCGCTTCCGGGCCTGATACTCTTGGCTGCCACGGGTCAGCGGTCTGGCCTGGAGGACACTCTACCGAGGAGCCCGGCCCTGAAGATCCTGTTCTTCATGACCCACCCGGGCTTCACCCGCAACTACGAGTCGACGCTGGCGCTACTGGCCGAGCGTGGGCACCGCATCCACCTCGCATTTGACGGCCCGCCCCAGGTCGGCAAGCCGAGCGCCGTCGACGGGTTGGAGGCGCGCTTCCCCTCCGTCACGCACGGCGCCGCGCCCGACCGCGACGATGTCTGGTCGCCGTTGGTGGGGGCCTCGCGCGCGCTCCGAAACGCCCTGCGCTACCTGCATCCTCGCTACCGGGCGGCGACGCGCCTCCGCGAACGGGCCGTCGTCTGGCCGCTCGGGCCGGTCCTGGCAGCGGTGGCGGCGTTGCCGGTCGGCGGGCAGGTCGCGATCCACCTGCTCGACCTGGCGCTGCGCGGCGTCGAGCGGATCGTGCCGAGCAGCCGCGAGATCGAGCGGTTTATCCGCGAGCACGCGCCCGACGCCGTGCTCCTGACGCCGGTGGTGGACTTCAACACGCCGCAGACGGACCAGCTCAAGAGTGCGCGCGCACTGGGGCTGCCAACCGGGGTGTGCGTCGCCAGTTGGGACAACCTGACAAACAAAGGGCTGATCCAGGTGCGGCCCGACCTGCTGACGGTCTGGAACGAGCGCCAGCGCCGCGAGGCCGTCGAGCTGCACGACATCCCCGCCGAGCGCGTCGCCGTGACCGGCGCGCAGATCTTCGACGAGTGGTTTGTGCGCCAGCCCACGACCTCCCGCATCGAGTTCTGCGAGCAGCTTGGGCTGCCGGCTGATCGACCGCTGCTGCTCTACGCCTGCTCCTCGCAGTGGATCGCGCCGCACGAGGCCCCCTTCGTCGAACGGTGGCTCCGGGCGATCCGTTCCGGGCCGGAGCCGCTGGCCTCGGCGGCCGTCCTGGTGCGGCCCCACCCGCAGAACGCCGCCCAGTGGCAGCACGCCGACCTCTCGGCGTTCGGGCCAGCGACGGTCTGGCCGCGCGACCCGTCCGCGCGGGTGGACTCGGAGACGAAGGCCGGCTTCTACGACTCGCTCTTTCACAGCGTCGCCATCGTCGGCATCAACACGAGCGCGATGATCGAGGCAGGCATCGTCGGCCGTCCGGTCTTCAGCATCCTCGATCCAGAGCATCGCAACTCGCAGGAGGGCACCCTGCACTTCCGCTACCTGGTCGAGGAGAGCGGCGGGCTGTTGCAGGTGGCGGACGGGCTGCCCGCGCACGTCGAGCAGCTTGCCGCCGCGTTGTCTGACAGGGGGCACGCGGAGCGGGCGCGGGCGTTCCTGGCGGCATTCGTGCGTCCGCGGGGGCTGGATCGACCGTCCACACCGATTCTGGCGGATGCGCTCGAAGGGCTCGGGCGGATGAAGACCGCTCCCGACCGCACGCCGCTCTGGGCCAGACTGGCGCGGCCGGCCCTGTTCGGCGTGGCGGTGCTGGCCCGGCTCATCTGGGACGCCCTCAAGCGACGCCGCCGACACGCCAGCCGCTCGGGCAGCCAGGATGTATCCTTCGGGCGGCCCGCCGCGGTCAGCGCATCGACGGGCGCCCCGAGGAGCGCAGCCCCCCGATGACCCAGACGCAACCGACGCCGGACAGCGACCCGCGCGACATCACGCCGGCGCTGGTGGTCCCCCACGGCTTCACCGCCCGCATGTTCCTGCGCTCGACGCTGCTGCCGGAGCTGCTGTCCCGCTGTCGGCACGTCGGCGTCTTCGCGCCGCCGGCCGCGATCCCGCAGTTTCAGCAGGACTTGAGCGGCGAGCGCTTCTCCTTCCATCCTCTGCACGACCGCGAGCGCACGCTCGACACGGCGGCCGGCTTCCTCCGACTGTTCTTCGCGGACTGGGCCCTGACCCCGACCCGCCGCATCCGCGAGCGCGAGGAGTGGGCGAAGAATCGCGTCCGGCGGGCGCTCTGGCCGGCCCACAAGGTGGTCGGACGGTCAGCGCTGCTGCGGCGCGGCTGGTACGCGGCCGAGAACCGGCTCGTCCCCGACCCGTTCCACGAGCTGGCGTTCCGCCGCCTCGATCCGGACGTGGTCGTCACGGCGACGGCCGGGGTGGTGGTCAGCGACATCCGTCTGATCCGCCGGGCGCGGGCGGCGGGCGTGCCGTCCGTCACATTCACCCAGGGCTGGGATAACCTGACCTCGAAGACGATCATCGGGGCGCGGCCAGATCGGCTGATCGTCTGGAACGACGCGATGCGCGAAGAGGCCGTCGAGCTGCACGGCTTTCAGCGCGACCAGATCGCCGTGACCGGCCCGCCGCACTTCGATCCCTACTTTCGCCGGACCGGCTGGACCGACCGTGAGGCGTTCTTGCGTCGCCTGGGCCTGGACCCGACCAAGCGGATCGTGCTGTACGCAACCAGCCCGCAACGGTACTTCACAGACAGCATCGCCGTGACCGACATGCTGATCCAGGCCAACGAGGCCGGCCGCTTCGGCCCCGATGTGCAGCTGGTGATTCGCCTGCATCCCCAGGTGATCCAGGGCCAGGATGCCGACGACCTGGGCGCCTGGGAGCGCTTTCGCGGCCGCGTGTACCTGGATATGCCGCACGGCCAGACCGGCCTCGCCGCCGACTACACGCCAGACGGCATCGCGCATATCGCGCAGCTACTGGATGCCTCGGCGGTCACCATCAACGTGGCCTCGTCGATCAGCATCGACGCGGCGATCTTCGACACGCCGATTGTGAATCTGCGCTTCGACGCCGAGCCGGGCAGACCGTACCTGAAGTCGGTCCGTCGGCAGTACGACACCGACCACTACAAGCAGGTGCTCAAGACGGGCGCGGTGCGGCTGGCCGACTCGCCCGAGCAACTCGTCGACGAGGTTCGCCGCTACCTGGCCGATCCGTCCCACGAGCGGGCCGAGCGAGCGAACCTCCTGCGAACGCTCTGCCACCGCGTTGACGGGCAGGCCGGCGCACGGGTCGCCGAGGCGATCACGCAGATCGGTGCGGAGCGTCGGAACGCGCGCCGACGCTGACGTGGCGCTCAGCGCCGGATATCGCCAAAGGTCGCGTCACACTGCCGACCGGAGGCCGAGTAGATCATCAGGCCGAGTTTGCCGGGGCGGGCGGCCGTGTCCATCGCCTGGACGGCCGGCTCGTCGTCAAGCGAGACCGTGATCTGCGGGCCGTTGGTCGCGACCTTGAGGCGGACCGACTCGCCGGCCTGCTTCATGGTGGAGGGGCGAACGGCCCGGATGGGCACGTCCAGTCCTTCGACGCGCTGGTAGAGCCAGATGCCGCCGCCGGTGCTGCCCGGCGCAGGGATGCCGTCCGGGATGTAGATCGCCATCAGCAGGTTTTCGTCGTCCTGGACGCGGAAGACGAGCGTCGCCTGACAGCTGGTCGTGTTGACCTGCGCCGAGAAGCTGACGTCCTCAACCGTCTCCGGGAAGAGCAACAGGCTCGCGCCCTCGTCGGTGCGCCCGACGATGCGTCCCTGGTCGTCAAAGGCCCAGCGGCCAGAGGCGTCGCCGAGGATTCTCCAGTTGGCGGGGATGCGGGTGGGCGCCGGGGTGGCGGCGGCCGGCTTGCTGGCGGGGCCAGCGGCAGCCGCGCCGCCCGAGGGTGCACCTGGGACCGGCGTTCCCGCCCCCGGGCCGGGCAGTGCTGACGACGCACCGGGCTGACCGGGCCGTGTCGACGAGAGCGGCGGAGGGGTCGGGACCACGTCAGGGGTCGGCACCACGACCTGCATCTGCGAGGGCCGCGTCGCCACCGGCTCCGAGCCGCCGGCGCCTGGCGACGAGCCGGTCGCTCCTGGGGCCGTGCCGGCCGTCGCTCCGCCGGCGGGGCCACCGGATGCACCCGAGCCGACTGCCGAGGCGGCCGGCTTGCCGTTCGGGCCGGCCGAAGGCGCGCTGGCCCCGCCGCTGGCCCCGGTTGCCCCGGCGCTGCCCGTTGCGCCGGCTCCTGGCTGAACGCCGGCAGCGCTGGTGGATGCCGCCGACGGCACGACGGCTGTCGCGCCGCCCTCGCCCGGGCGAGTCGCGGCCACCGGGCCGGATGTGTCGCCGCCACGCAGCAGCAAGGCCAGCGCGCCGAGCACCCCCAGCACCAGAAAGATGGCTGCGACGGTCAGCAAGCGGCGGCGCGAGCCGCCAGTTGCGCCGCCGGCCACGGCGGCGAGCGGCGGCTCCGGAACCGGGGCCGGCATCGGCACGGCGGGGACCGAGCTTGCCGCCGCGGCGAGATCGTCGATGAAGGAGGTCGAGTCGGGGTAGCGCTCGGCGCGCTCGCGGGTCAGCTCGCGGAGGAGGACGCGTTCGACGGGCGGCGTCAGGAGCGGACTCCCCAACTGAGCTGGCGGCAGTGGTCGCCCGAAATCAGCGCTCTCAACCTGCATGGCGCGGCCCGTCAACATCTCGAAGGCGATCAGCGCCAACCCGCGCCGGTCGGCTGCCTGCGCCCGGACGGTCTCGGCCGAGATCGAGGGCGTGCGTTGCCCGGGTTGCAGCGCGGTCGGCTCGCCGTCGGCCTCCGAGAAGCGGCGGGTTGAGAGGCCAAAGCCCGAGAGGATGGGCGTACCGTCTGGCGTGAGCATGACCATCGCCGGCTGCAGATCGCCGTGCACGACGCCGTAGCCGTGTGCGAAGTCGAGCGCCGTGGCGATAGGCTTCAGGATGCGCACGACCTCGGCGAGCGGCCAGGGCGCTCCGAGCCGATCCGCGAGCGGCTCGGACTCGACCAGCTCCGTGACGATGAACGACACACCCATGTGCTCGCCACGGTCGATGACAGTCAGGATGTTCGGGTGGCGAAGGCTGAGGACGAGCTCGATCTGGCGCTGATACTGCCGCTGCAGCGGTACATCGTCCTGGTCGATGGTCGATACGACGATGACTGAGACGTACCGTCCCTTCGTGGGCTGGTAGGCAGTGTAGGTCGTGGCGACACCGTTCCGCTCAGCTTGCTCGACGATGCGATAGGGGCCGACATTTGCGCCTGGAATAAAGCTCATTGATGGCTCCGCGCGGGACTCGACCTGCGATCTGCGCGTCGAGGCCAGGGGAATTGTGGCGCTCGCCCCACTACCTGTCAACGCTCTCAGGCGTCTCAAGTGTCACAGCATTGCACAGGTATGCCAAGATGACCCATCCCAAACCGGCGCAGGGGGCCTCGTCATCGCGTCCGATCCGCCGTCTGTGAGTGGGGTGTCGCCGCGACGACGCTCGCGCCGTGCTGCCGCGCTGCAGGTTGCGGGCTGCCTCGTCGGCCTCGTCGTCGTCCTGGCGGTTGGTCGAGTGCTGGTGACGCAGTGGACCGTCCCCGTCGAGCTGATCGGCGATGGCCGGTTCCTCGACGTGACGGTGGATGGCGTCACCCGCCGTGTGGAGCTGGCCGCGCCCCTGGTGGCGGTGCGGCCGGCCGCCCCCGTGGCCCACCGTCGCGAGCACCAGATCGACGGGTCCGACTCGACCAACATGTTCACCTTCTCGCCGCGCTACTTTGCAGAGTTTTCGTCGTCGCCGTACTACCAGGTACAGGCGTGGCTGCGCGAAGAGTGGCGATACAGCCGGTGGGCGGCCCTGGAGGTGCGTGACGCCAGTGGCCGAACGCTGCTCCGCCAGGACGAGCCGCCCGACGAGGTCAACATCCCGGTGCCGCCGACCTTTCGGCTGATGATCCACCTGGAACGGCCGGAGATCCCGCGCATCCTGGAGCTGATCGACGCCGACGAGCGCCTGCTGCTGCTCGAACTGAATCGCAACGACAAGTACGTGCGGCTTGGGCGGAATCAGGTGCCGGACCGATCGGACCTGCTGTTCTGGTACTTCCCGCGCGATCCGCTGCCGCCCCTGGCAACCTTGCTGGACCTTGTGAGCCGGGCGGTCGCGCTGGGGCTGGGGCTGACGGTTGTCGCCAGCATCGCAGCGGCTGGGCTGCCCGCGCCGGTCCGCTGGCAGCCCGGCCGACGGGCCGTGTTGGCAGCGATGGCGGCCGGCGTGGCCTTCTTCCTGGCGGCGAGTTGGTACGTCGGCACGGCCCTGTTCGCGCGCTCGCCGCACATCCTCGACGCGCTGGCCTACCTGTTTCAGGCCCGGACCTTTGCATCCGGGGCGCTGTGGGCCGCTCCCCCGCCGGTCCCAGAGGCGTTCCCGATGCCGTTCTCGGTGATCTATGAGGACCGCTGGTTCGTGCAATATCCGCCGGGTACGGCCCTGGTGTTGCTGCTCGGGGTGCTGGCTGGCGTGCCCTGGCTGGCCCAACCGGTGCTGGCGGCGGCCGCCCTGGTGCTGGTCACGCTCGCCGTCCGGCGCCAGTACGGCGAGGGCACGGCCCTGCTCGTCCTGGTGCTGCTGGCGTCGTCGCCGTTCGTCCTGCTGACGGCCGGATCGTTCCTGAGCCACGTGCCGGCCCTCTTCTTCACCAGCGTGGCGCTGTACGCGGTGACCCGCTACGCCGAGCGGCCCCGCGTGAGTTGGGCAGCGCTCACGGGCCTCGGCCTCGGGCTGGCGTTCCTGACCCGTGAGATCGCGCCGCTCCTGTTCGGTGCGAGCATCGTATCGGCGGGCGCGGCCCGGGCCGCGTCTCTGCGTCCCTGGCGCGGGCTGCTGGTGGACGCGGCCACGCTCGGGCTGATCTTCCTGCTCTGCGTGGTGGCGTACTTCGGCTACAACGCCGCCGTGACCGGCGAGCCGCTCCTGCTGCCTCGCCTGCTGGTGGATGGGCGGGACCGTTGGGGCTTCGGGCAGGGCGTCGGCTTCTACAACGAGCACAGCGTGGCCGCCGGCCTCGTCAACACCGAGGAGCAGCTCGTCTCGCTCGGCTTCTATCTCAACGGCTGGCCGTATGGGTTCTCGCTGGCGATGGTGCTGCTGCCCATCGTGCTCCGTCGGGTGCGTGGCTGGGATGTTGCCCACATCGGCCTGGTCGGGCTGTACGTCGTCGCGTACGCCGCGTACTACTACCACGGCATCGCGTTCGGACCGCGCTACTACTTTGAGGCCGTGCCGTCGCTCATCATCCTGACCGTGCGCGGCTTCGACGCGCTGGCGGAGCGGGCCGCGTCCTGGCTCGACGCGTTCGGGTACCGCGAGCCGTGGTGGCGCGGGCGGCAGGCGGCTGGCCTCTGGTTCGCGGCGCTGCTGGCCTGCAACACCCTCTACTTCCTGCCCCGGCAGGCCGAGCTGTACGCGGGCTACACCGTCCTGCCGCCCGGCAACGCGACCCTTGACGACTCGATGCGGCTGACGCTGGCCGGCCCGACCGTGAACCTGGAGCGAGCGCTCGTGGTCACCGACGAGTGGTGGTACTACACGGCCTTCTTCGCCCGGATGAGCTGTCCGCGCCTGGACTGCCCGGCCATCTTCGCGTTCGCGCCGGACGAGGCGGCCCGCCAGCGCTTGCGCGCGGCGTTCCCAGGGCGTGACGTGTACGAGTTGCGAGAAGCCAGGGGTGTGCTGACCATCAGGCCGGCGACAGCCACGCCGTAGACGCCGCACATGAAGCCACCGTGAAATGGTTGTCAGGACGGGCTTCAGCGGGCATCAATCCTGCTTCGTGGCGAGGTGACCGCTGCCGCTGCTGGCAGACGCGCTCGCGTGAGGGAAGGATGGCCGAGCATGCCGACCATAGTTGGTGACGTGCTGGGGTGGATCGTCGGACTGGTCGATACGATGGGGTACGCAGGGCTGGCGATCGTCGTCGCCCTGGAGAACGTCTTCCCGCCGATCCCATCCGAGGTGATCCTGCCGCTGGCCGGCTTCCTGGTGGGCCAGGGGCAGATGACGTTTGTCGGCGCGATCGTCGCCTCGACGGTGGGATCGCTGGTCGGGGCGCTGGTGCTGTACTGGATCGGGTACGTGCTGGGGGAGGACCGAACCCGCGCGCTCGTCAGACGGTACGGACGCTGGGCGATGCTGAGCGAGGACGACCTCGACCGGGCCAAGAGCTGGTTCGACAACCACGGGCGTGAGGCGGTGTTCCTCGCGCGGCTGGCGCCGCTGGTCCGCAGCGTGATCTCGATTCCGGCCGGCGTCGCCAAGATGCCGTTGTGGTCGTTTGTTCTGTACACGACGCTGGGCAGCGGCCTCTGGAACGCGGCGTTGATCGTGGGCGGCTGGGCGCTCGGCGCGAACTGGCAGCTGGTGGAGCAGTACCAGGGCCTGTTCTCGAAGGTGTTCGTGGGTTTGATGGCGCTGGGGATCGGCTGGTTCGTCGTGCGGCGGCTGATGAACGGTGGGCCGTCAGCACAGCGTGAGCGGGAGCGGTCGGAGGCGTCCGCCTGACCTGAGACTCCCGCTCCGCAACAGCTACCGTCGGCCGCTCGGAGCGGTCCAGCCACCGCCGCCGTTCGCGGCGTAGTGGTTGGCGTACGCTTCGAGGCAGAGTTGCCGCAGCTCGTCTTCCGGCAGCTCGCGGTCGGCGAAGCGCTGGATGCCGATCTCCGAAAGGTCCATCGGCGGTTCGCCGCCGACGATCCACTGGGCCAGCGCTTCGCCCAGCCCCGGCGAGATGCTCAGGCCGCCCACACAGCAGCCGGTCAGCAGCCAGAACCCGCGCACGCCGGGCACCGGGCCGAGGATGTAGCGGTCGTCCACGGTCATGGTCGGCAGGCCGCCTCGGTGCTCCGCGATCTTGAGGTCCGGCCGCTGGAATACCGGGAACTGCTCTTCGACGGCCTTCGCCAGCCCGCGCAAGACGCCGATGTCCAGGTCGAGGTCGGCGATCTGGAAATTCGGTCCGAGAGCCGCGAGGTCGTACTGCTTCGGGTTCGGCTCGTAGCCGCCGAGCATCAGGCCGCCGCGCTCGTGGCGGATGTAGACGTTGGCGTCGATGACCCGGGCGATGGGCATGGCTGGAGTGACGCCGTCAAGCGGCTCCGTGATGAACAACTGGTGGCGCGTGGGGACCACCGGCAGGCGGACGCCCAGGAGGTCGGCCACGACGCGGACCCAGGCGCCGGCCGCGTCCACCACCAGCGGCGTGCGGATCTCGCCCCGCGGCGTCACGACCTTCTCGACGCCACCCGGCCCGAGCACCAGCCCGGTCGCTGGGGTGTTGCCCAGGACCGTGACGCCCAGCTCCTGCGCGGCGCGGGCGTAGCCGATGGGCAGCTGCGACGGCTCGACGTTGCAGTCGGTCGGGTTGAAGGTCATCGCCAGGATGCCGCGATCTTCCAGCACGGGGCAGAGGTCGCGCGCGGCGTTCGGGCTGATGAAGTCGAGCGGGACGCCCAGGCTCCTGGCGCGAGCCACCTCACGCTCGAGCTGTTCGACGTGCTCGGGCCTGCGGGCGATCTTGAGCGCGCCGCTCTGGGCGAACCTGAGCGGCTGGCCGGTCTCAGTCTCGAAGCGCTCCAGCTTCTGTACCGAGCGTCGGGCTAGCTTCGTCAGGGTGTCGGTGGAGCGGACCTGACTGGTCAGGCCGGCGGCGCGTGGCGAGGTCTGGGAGCCCGGTTCGAAGCGGTCCAGCAGGACGACGTTTCGCATGCCAAGCTGCGCGAGGTGGTACGCCGTGCTGGAGCCGAACGATCCGGCGCCGATGACGACGACGTCAGCCTGATCGATCACGGGAATCCTCCTGAACGGGGCCGTAACGTCCCGGTCGGGACGCAGAGTATGCCGATGGTAGCCTGCACAGCCAGTTCATGGCCGTCAGTATTCTCAGTCTGGAGTGCGGTCAGTGGGCTGGCGTGGGCATTCTCTTCCCGTAGCTGTATGGATCGCCTACTATGAGACCGGGACGTCAGGGTAGCTGCGTCGGGATTGGGCACGCCATTCGTGGCGGGACGCGGTGTGGCGTATCCAGGAGCACGGGGGACGTGATGGACGGCGCTCCGGCATACTCTCCGACCGGGATCGATGAGCCCACGCCAGGAAGGAATGCGCGCCCATGAATGCTGGTGGCCCTGGTATGGCTACCCCGGTCACCGACACGACGGCGCATCTCGCCATCGTCTGCCCGCCGGGCTCCTACGCCGCGCGCAACGCCGCGCGGTTCGGGAGCGAGGTCGAGCGAATCTTCGGCCGCATCCTCAAGATCCTGAAGGTGCCCAGCGAGGTGATGCTGCGGCCGAACCGCATCACGGTGACGGCCTCTGACGGTGGCGATGCGGGCAGCGACCTGGCTCGCGACGCGGTCACAACGCGCTACGGCCCGGACGGCCTCGCGCCGAGCCTTGGCGAGCATCTGGCGCGGGCGGTGCTGCACCGCCTGACCGCCGCCATCCCCGATGAGGAACGCGGCAGCGAAGCGCAGTCTGGCACGTCGGAGTCGCAGCGCTTCTTCATCGAGGGGGCGGCGCGATTCATCGCACACCAGGCGGCGCACGGCCCACGCCACGCGCCGCCGGAGCTGTTGGCGGCCGAGCAGCACTGCGTCGAGACGGCGTCGCGGAACAAGTGGCGGCTGCCGGTCTACCAGGCCGTCGTGCGCGGCGAAGACTGCATCGACGATCCGGAGCTGTTCGCCGCCATCCAGGAGGCGTTCAGCGCCTATCTGGTGGACCGTGACGGTCTGCACGAGTTCTTGCGGTTTGTGGCGGGCGCGCACCGCGACCCGAACCACAGCGCGGAGATCATCTTCGGCAAGTCGTTGGAGTTGCTGCAGGTCGAGTGGATCGCCTCGCTGCGGGGAGACAAGGGCCGGCGGCTGATCTCGTTGTGGGAGTTCCTGCGGCTGGTCTGGCCGTACTTGAAGCCGTACCCGTGGCGGCAGGTGGAGTGCCTGGCGCTGATGTTCATCAGCAGCATCAGCACCCAGGTGACGCCGTTCCAGCTCCGCACGCTGATCGACATGCTCGGAAGCGACGCCGCCAAGATCGATCCGTGGGAGTACGGGCTGCCGCAGGCGGCGTGGCTGCTGATGGTGATGTCCATCGCCGCCCTGTTCAACATCACGGCCATCGTCAGGCTGGTCTACGTCGTGAACGTGCTGGGCCAGAACGTCTTACGTGACTTGCGGCTGGCCTACATCGACCGTGTGAACGGCATGAACACGGGCTACTTCAGCGGGATGCGGACCGGCGACCTGATGGCCCGCTTCACGAGCGATATGTCACGCCTCGCGGACCCGCTCGCCCGCACGATGACCTACACCATCTACTACGTCATCCTGCTGGTCATCACGTTCGTCAGTCTCGTCGTGCTGAGCTGGCAGCTGACCCTGGCGCTCTTGAGCATCCTGCCCGTCTACGTGCTGATCGCGAAGATCATCGGGCCGCCGCTGCAGCGCGTGACCCGGGGCCGGCAGGAGCGGCTGGCCCAGATCAACACCCACCTGGAAGAGATGGTCATCGCACACCCGGTGATCCAGATCTTCAACCTTCAGCGCTTCATGCGGGCGCGGATGAACCCCGAGGTGCACGAGTTCCGGCGGGTCGAGATTCGCGGCGACTTCCTTCGCAGCGTCTTCGAGCAGGCATCGGACGTGGCCGACCTGCTGGATATCCGCGTGGTGCTGTTCGTCGGCTCGATCCTGGTGCTGGCGCAGAACGATCAAGCCGTCAGCGGCATCATCGGCGCGATCACGGTTGGCACCATGATCGCTTTCAGCAACCTGATGGGTCGCTTCGTCCGTCCGATCCACAGCATCGGCAACCTGTACGCGGGCGTTGCGGTGGCGGCGGCGGCGCTCCGGCGCATCGAGAACGTCCTCCAGCAGCAGCCCGAGGATCTGGGAACGCCCATCGGCGGGACCGATCAGCCGCCGGCTGTCGCGCAGGGCATCCGGTACGAGAACGTGCATTTCGCATACGGCCTCGCGCCGACGCTCACCGATGTGTCGGTGGAGATCCCCGCCGGCACCAGCGCGGCGTTCGTCGGCCCGACGGGCGCTGGCAAGACGACCCTCGTCAACATGCTGCCGCGCTTCTACGACCCGGCCGCCGGCTCGGTGAAGATCGACGGCCGGGACATCCAGGAGATCGCGCTGCCGTCCCTGCGGAGCAGCCTGTCACTGGTGTCCCAGGAGACGGCGCTGTTCAACGGCACGGTGCGCGACAACATCGTGATGGGCCGGCTCGGGGCGACCGACGACGAGATCGTGGCGGCGGCGAAGGCGGCCTGCATTCACGAATTCATCATGACGCTGCCGGCGGGGTACGACACGATCATCGGCGAGCGCGGCAGCCGGTTCTCGGGCGGTCAGCGGCAGCGGCTTGCCATCGCGCGGGCGCTGCTGCGAGACGCCCCGATCTTGATCCTGGACGAGGCGACCAGCGCCCTCGACGCCGAAACCGAGCACGAGATCCTCGAAGAGCTGGCCGAGGCGACGCGCGGCAAGACGGTCATCAGCATCACCCATCGGCTGGCGCTGGCGATGCGCTCGGACAGGATCTACGTGCTGGACGGCGGTCGCGTCGTGGAGTCGGGCACCCACGACGAGTTGCTGGCGGACGGCGGGCTCTATCGCAAGCTGTTCGAAGACCAGAACTCGGCCCTGCTCGAAAAGAACGGCACGAGCAACGGTGCACGGAGCGGCGACGGGAAGCATCGTGCCAGCGGGGCCGGCGAGTCAGGGATGTTGACGCCGACCTGATCGGGTCGTCCGTGGGTTCGCTGGAGGCGAGCCCACGGACGGAGCCATCGCTACAGGCGTGGGTCGATTGGCTCGCTCTCCAGTGCCAGCACGCCGGCGACGCACTCGTGCACGCGGCGCAACGGCGCCCGCCGAACGAAACGCTCCTGGGACGAGCGCCGGGTCAGAACCCGGCGCTTGTCCCGCCTCCCACGAAGCTCTGCCAGGAGCCGCAACTGTCGGTCACCGTGTACGTCACCGTCGTGGCTTGCCCAGGCGTGACCCGCTGAACCGCGAAGCTCATCGACACGCTATTGGCCGGCGCCTGCACCGCCTGCTCGCTTGAGATCGGCTGGCCATTCACGGTCACGGCGGCGTTCTGGAGCGACCCAAACGTGACTGATTGAAGCCGATTCTGGCTTGGGCCGTTGGCGTCCGAGACGCTGACCGTGACCTGGAGCGCCCCATTGGCGACGCTCTTGGCCGTCACGACGCTCGGGCGTGGACCGCAGGCGATGGCATTGATGGTGATAGAGGCGGTGGCCGTGGCAGATAGCCCGTCCGGGTCGGTCACCCGGTAGGTGAACGCGTCGCCGCCGCTTGCGTTCGCGTTGGGCGTGTAGGTGAATGAGCCGTCGGCGCTGAAGTTCATCGTTCCCTTCGCCGGCTGAGCGGTGACCGTAACCGTCCAGAGGGCCTTGTTCGTGTCGGCGCCGCTGTCGTTGGCGACTACGCCGTTCGCGGCCGATACGCTGAGCTGGCCGCATCCACCGCGACTCCGGAACCAGCATCGAACGAGCCGGCGCCAAAGCGCTTTGCCCAGACGAGCGCACCGTTGGTATTCAGCTTGACGAGGTACACGTCCTCCTGACCCAGGCTGACAAGGTTGACAGGGCTCCCGAGCGCATTGAAGTTGTCTGTTCCCGAGAAATGGCCCGTCGCATAGACATTGCCGGTGCCGTCTGCGGCAATGCCATTGCCCGAATCTGACTGAGGGCCACGGAACGCCGTGCCCCAGATCGTGGCGCCGCTTGAATCGAGCTTCACCACGAACACATCGTCGCCGCCAAGACTGGAATACACCATTTGGCCGCCACCCTGATCCAGACCGATGAATCCACGAGCTGAGGTTCAGGCCCGGACTGACGTAGTCGCCGCTCACATTGAACCCGGAGACGAACCCATCCGTGGTGTTCGCTCCCGTGGCGGTGGAGTTGGCTGTTCCCAGACCAGGATCGAAGTCCACAGTGTCGAAGTAGCGGCCGGCCACGTAGACGGTGCCCGTGCTGGTCACGGCGATGCTGAACCCCTCGTCGGTGAACTGGCCACCGAAGCTCTTTGCGTACCCGAGCGTCCCAGCTCGGGCGGCCGGGGCCTGGAGTGGCAGCAGCAGTGCGGCCACGAGCAGCATGGCCAACCGAGCCAGACCCAGGCGCCGCCAGCCGAATGCTGGCAGCCGCCTCGATAGTGCCCAGACGCGGTCGCCGCCGGTCCTACGCGAGTCCCGTGCTCGATCAGTACGATGGGCAAGTTGCTGCCCAGATGGCGCCCTAAAGCTCAGCACGGCTGCCCCCGACGAATGACCCCATCCGCACGTCGATGTGCCGGCCGCTGGGGCGCATTGCTTCACGAGAGCATCAGTCGAGCCATGCGTCTCGCGAGGCCCTGGCCCGTCGACAGCGCTGACGCTCGGGTCGATCCCTCTGATACCGCGCTATGTCTGGCGCATCATAGTGACCAGTCATCTGGCTGACAAGCCCTACCACGCCCATCGGTCCGTCTCACTGACCGTTGCTATCCAACGCAAGGCAGTTGCACGATCACCCTGGCGGCCGCGCGGCACGAGACGAGCGAACTGGGGCTAGACGATCTGGATGCCCAGCTCCAGGGCCAGCGCTTCGAGCTGACGGCGGTCCATAATCGTGCCGCGCAGATCCAGGGTCCGCAGGCTCCAGCCCGTCAGCGTGGAACCGCGAAGGTCGGTCTGCTGAAACGCCGTCTCTTGCAGGGCCGCCCGCGACAGGTCAGCCTCGACCAGCGACGTCCTCCTGAGGTTTGTGAACGACAGGTCGGCTTCCACCAACGAGGACCGGTCGAAAACCACGCCCGACAGGTCAAGCCCGCGAAAGCTGGCGAGATCGAGGTTGCAGCTTCGGAAGGTCAGCGCCTCGGTGCGCTCGACCTCGTGGAAATCGACGCCGAGCAGCTTCGTTCGCTCGAAGGTCGCCCCGAACAGGATCGCGCCGGCCACCAGGGCGTTGGCGAGATTGCAGTCGGCGAACGCCGCTGAACTCAGCCGAACGTTGCGGAGATCGGCGTTCTCGAACGAGCACTCGGTGAACGTACACTCCTTGAGGCTGTGCCCACGAAACGGCAGCCCGTCGAAGATCGCGCCGTCGATGTCGTCGCCCTCCTCGATGGAGGCGATGTCGGCTTCGGTCCAGCGCCGGCGTCGTGGAGCCACGGTGGGCAGTCCTCGGTCAATGATCGTGGCACGCAGATGGCACGCGCCCCCGTTGCAGCTTCGCGTCGCGGCTGGTAGCCTGACGCTTGATGGTACTCTTTCCGGCTGAGGTGGAGGTCGATGGGCAGCGTCAATGGTGCAGGGTTGCTGGTTCGGACGCTGAGTCAGGCGCGCGTCGGTCCCGTTTTCACGCTCTCCGGAAACCAGATTCTGCCCGTGTACGAAGCGGGTCTCGACGCCGGTCTGCGGTTCATTGACGGCCGCCACGAGTCGGCGGTGGCGCACATGGCTGACGCCTGGGGCCGCCTGACCGGGCGTCCCGGCGTGTGCCTGGTGACGGCCGGCCCGGGCCACACTAATGCCCTGACGGGTCTGGCGACGGCGCACTTCGCCGAATCGCCGATGCTCCTGCTGAGCGGTGGCAGCCTGATCTCGCAGGAGGGCCGAGGGGGCTTCCAGGAGCTGGACCAAGTCGGTGCGGCGCGCCCGCTCTGCAAGGCAGCCTGGCAGGCCCGTTCGGCGGACGAGCTGCCGGCGCTGGTGGCCCGCGCATGGCGCACGGCGCTCGAAGGCACGCCCGGACCGGTCCACATCACCCTGCCGTTTGATGTACTGCAAGCAACGGTAGACGAGGCATCGGTGGCGATGCCCGACGATGCTGACCTGCTTCCGACGCCCGTGCGGGCCGACGAGGATGCCGTCGAACAGGCGGTGGCGCTGCTGGCCTCGGCATCCCGACCGCTGGTGCTCGGGAGTCCCTCGGCCTGGCGCGGCGCGGCCGGCACGCGGTTGCGCGGCCTGCTCGACCTGAGCGGTCTGCCCGGCTTCACCGTCGAGAGCCCGCGCGGCCTGACCGACCCGGCGCTTCACGGCGTCGGGGCGCGTTTCAGGGACGCGGATGCGGTGCTGCTCGTGGGACCACAGGATTTCGCCGTTGGTTTCGCCGGTCCGGGGGCGCTCGGCACGGCCCGGTTGATCCAGGTCGCATCTAGCTCCAGCGAGATCGGTGCGAGCCGACCGGCCGACGTGGCGCTGGTCGGCGACGCCGAGACGGTCCTCGGGCAACTGGCAGCAGCGGCCGGCGGCCGGACGTGGCAGCGGTCCGGCTGGGCCGGCGAGCTTGCGGCGGCGCCACAGGCGGGGCGGGCGCGGCTGGCGGAACACGAGCAATCGGATGCCAGCCCGATCCATCCGCTGCGGCTGGCAGCGGCCGTCCGCGGCTTTCTCGATCCGGGCGACAGCGTCGCGCTTGACGGCGGCGAGATGGGGCAGTGGGCGCGCTGGGCCGTTGGCGGCGGTGAGTACATGACGATCCTGAACGGGAAGTTCGGCGGCATCGGCCCGGCGATTCCGTTCGCCATCGCGGCGAAGGTCGCCCGACCGGCTCGCCGGTGTGTGGCCTTCCTGGGAGACGGTACCTTCGGGTTCCACGGGCTGGAGCTGGACACGGCGGTCCGGTTCAACCTGCCGCTGGTCGTCGTGGTCGGGAACGACGCCGGCTGGGCGGCCGAACGGCATCGGCAGCGCGCCGTCTACGGGCCGGATCGGGTCGTCGCCGGCGATCTGCTGCTGACCCGCTACGACCGGGTGGCCGAAGGGCTGGGCTGTCACGGTGAGTTCGTCGAGCAGCCCCAGGAGCTGCGGCCGGCTCTCGAACGCGCCTTCGCGAGCGGCAGGCCAGCCTGCGTCAACGTCGCAATCGACAGCGTGCCGAGCCCGTCGCTGACGCAGTAGCGTCGGCGCCGGCATTTGGAGCCGTTCTCGTGACGCGACCGGCTACACTCTTCGCGCCGCGCACGGCGGACGAGGCGCCGACGCGGCCTGTGGAACATCTGAAGTCTGACGCGGGCACAGTGAGGGCGGGCACCGATGCGCGAGATTGACGAGCTGAAACGACAGGTTATCGGCGAGGTCGACCGGCTGGCGCCGCGTCTCTGGGAGGCGGCGCAGAGCATCGGGCGCAACCCGGAGCTGGGGCACCAGGAGCACAAGTCGGTGGCGACGCTGACTGGCCTGCTCTCCGAGGGCGGCGTCGACGCTGAGCTGGGGATCGCGGATCTGCCGACGGCCTGGCGGGCGCGGATCGGCGGGCGGCGGCGGCCGACTGTCGCCATCCTGGCCGAGTTCGATGCGCTGCCGGGCATCGGGCATGGCTGCGGGCACAACCTGATCGGGCCGTCGGCGGTGGGCGCAGGGCTGGCCCTCGCGACGGTCGCACAGTACCTGCCCGGCAGTGTGGTCATCCTGGGCACGCCAGCCGAGGAATCGACGGTGGACAACTCCGGCGGCAAGGTGCATCTCGTCCGCGCGGGCGAATTCGACGCCGTCGATGCCAGCATCATGTTTCACCCGAGCCAGTACACGAACATCAGCGTCGAGGGCTCGCTGGCGGCGCGCGGGGTCGACTTCATCTACCACGGCAAGGCGGCGCACGCGGCGCTGTATCCCTGGGAGGGCATCAACGCGCTGGACGGCGTCCTGCACACCTACGCTGGGATCAACGCGCTGCGCCAGCATGTGCGTCCGGATATCCGCATTCATGGCGTCATCACCCGGGGCGGCGGCGTCCCGAACGTCGTGCCGGAGATCGCCTCGTGCCGGTTCCGCGTGCGCGCTCCCACCGCTGAGGAGCTGGAGTCGGTGTTTCAGCGGGTGGTGCAGTGCGCCGAAGGCGGTGCGATGATGGCTGGCGCTCGCCTGGACGTGCGCGAGTACATGCCGCCCTATGAGAACGTCGTCCCGAACCTGACGCTGGCCCGGGCGTTCCGGCGCAACCTCGAAGCTCTGGGCCTCGACGTGCTGCCCGAGCGGCCGGTGCCCGGCCTCGGCTCGACGGACTTCGGCAACGTGACCCGCAAGGTGCCGGCCATCGAGGCCGGGATCTCGATCTCGGATCCCGATGCGCCGCACCACTCGGCGGCCTTCGCCGAGGCTGCGCTGTCCGAGAAGGCCCACGGGGCGGTGCTGGCGGCGGCCAAGGGGCTGGCGATGACGGCCATCGACATCCTGTCGGACCCGTCGCTGCTCTCTGCGGCGAAGGCCGAGTTCGACGACGGCCCGGGCAGGCGGCTCCAGGGCTGAGCCGCGCACCACGCATAGTACGATCCAGGAAAGTCGCCCTTGTCGACGACCGCGATCTCATGAGGGAGGTCGACGAGTGGCTCGCGTCCGCTGGTCACGCATAGCGTACCGCGACGTCCGCTCGGCCCTCGGATACCTCGATGGAGCGCCGAGTGCTGCCCGCGCGCTGCGAGTTCGCGTGGGCAATGCGACGCAGATGCTTCGAAGCTATCCGTTGCTCGGACGTATCGTTCCTGAGTATCAGGACGAGGCTGTCCGAGAACTGATCGTGCATCGGTCCCGATTCTCCGCCCATGATGCACTTTCCGGGATTGAGGACACGTTCCTGAACAATGGCGTGGTCGTGGCGATGCGTCACGGACGGTATGTGCAACTGCTCTACCGTTCGGTGGAGGAGGGAACGCTCGGCGGACAGGTCCACGACGCGGCCATCGTGGCGTGTGCACGACAGGCTGGAGTCGCCGAGATCCTCACGTTCAATGACCGGCACGTTCGCCGATTCGTAGGTGATGGGTTGACGATTGCGGTGCCGTAGGACCGTCGGCCGCTACTCGATGCCGAGGTACGCCTTCTGAACCGTCTCGTTCTGGCGCAGGCTCTCGGCGCTGTCCGCCAGCACGATGGTCCCCGTCTCCAGCACGTAGCCCCGGTGCGCGATCTGCAGCGCCATCACGGCGTTCTGCTCCACCAGCAGCACCGTGACGCCCTGGGCATTGATCTCCTGGACCGTGTCGAAGATCGTCTCGACGAGGATCGGCGCGAGGCCCATCGACGGCTCATCCAGCAGCAGGATCTTCGGCCGCGACATCAAGGCCCGCCCGATGGCCAGCATCTGCTGCTCGCCGCCGGAGAGCGTGCCGCCCTTCTGCCCGATGCGCTCGGCAAGTCGCGGGAAGAGCTGGAGGATGCGGTCCAGGTCACTCTTGATGCCGGCCTTGTCCTTGCGGATGAACGCGCCCATCTCCAGGTTCTCGCGGACCGTCATCCGGGAGAAGATGCGGCGACCCTCGGGCACCTGGCAGACACCCTTCTCCACGATCTCGTGCGGCGGCAGGCCATTGATCGACTGACCGTCAAGCTTGACCACGCCTTCGCGGGGCTGGAGGATGCCGGAGATGGTGCGGAGCGTGGTGCTCTTGCCCGCGCCGTTCGCCCCGATCAGCGTGACGATCTCGCCATCCTTGACGTCGATGGTGATCCCTTGAAGCGCGTGGATGTTGCCGTAGAACGTGTGGATGTTCTGAAGCTCAAGCGTTGCCATCTACTCGCTCACCACGCGGATGGTCTGGGAGGTCACCGGCTCAGGCCGTCGCCGCACGACCGAGGTACGCCTCGATCACGCGGGGGTCGCGCTGAACCTCGTGCGGCGTCCCTTCGGCGATTTTCGTCCCGTGATCCAGCACCGTGACGCGGTCAGAGATGCCCATCACCAGCCCCATATGGTGCTCGATCAGGAAGACCGTCAGGCCCAGCTCGACGCGCAGGCGGCGGATCAGGTCGGTCAGCGAATTGCGCTCCTGTGGGTTCATGCCGGCGGACGGCTCGTCGAGCAGCAGCAAAGTCGGCTGGGTCGCCAGCGCCCGCGCGATCTCCAGGCGGCGCTGATCGCCGTAGGGCAGGTTCCTGGCCCAGGTGTCGGCGGTGCCGTCCAGACCGACAAACTCGAGCAGGTGATGCGCCTGTTCGCGGGCGTGCCGTTCCTCCGCTACCACGCTGGGGAGGCGCAGCACGCTCCCGATGACGCCGGCCTTCAAGCGCGCGTGCATACCGACCAGCACATTGTCGAGCGCGCTCATGGTGGCGAACAGGCGGATGTTCTGGAACGTCCGTGCGATGCCTAGCGTGGTGATCTGGTGCGGGCTGGCGGTGTCGAGCCGCTTGCCCCGGAACTGGATCTCGCCGGAGGTCACGTCGTAGAGGCCGGCGATCATGTTGAAGAAGGTCGTCTTGCCGGCCCCGTTCGGGCCGATCAGGCTGACGATGGCGCCTTCCTCAATGCTGAAGTCCACCTCGTTGACGGCGACGAGGCCGCCGAAGCGCTTGGTGACCTTCGCCGCGGTCAGCAGCGTGTTCGCCATGCTGCCCCCTACGCTCCGTTGCCGTTCGTGCCGAGGCCCGGCCGGGCCCGACCGCGCCGCATCTCCTGCTTGCGCTGGGCGCTCGGGAAGATGCCCTCGGGCCGCAGCAGCATCATCAGCACCAGGGCCAGCCCGAAGATCATCAGCTTGGCATTGGCGATGTCGATCTGCGCGAGGATCGGCATGCTCAGCGCCCGGCTCAAGGTCTGCATGGCCGGCCGGACGCTGTCCACCAGGATGAAGTTGAAGATGCCCAGGACGATGCCGCCGAACATGACGCCCCAGACGTTCCCGATGCCGCCCATGATCACCATCGCCAGCAGGATGATCGAGATGCTGAAGTCGAACTGGTCGGGGCCGATGAACTGGAGCATCGAGGCGTAGAGCGCCCCGCCGAAACCCGAGAACGACGCACCGAGCGCGAACGCCAGCAGCTTGGTGCGGACGAGGTCGATCCCCATGGCCGAGGCCGCGATCTCGTCCTCGCGCATGGCGACCCAGGCCCGTCCGAGTCGGGAGTCCCGCAGCCGCACGATCACGAAGATCGAGACGACCGAGACGGCCAGGATCAGGTAGTACCACGGCACCTGATCCGAGGCCAGCAGCTCGAGGCTGCCGAACGTCGGGCGGCCGATGGGGTTCATGCCCTTGTTGCCGTTGGTCAGGCCTTCCAGATTCCGGAAGGCGTTCGGCACGATCTCGCCGAAGGCCAGCGTCACGATGGCGAGATAGTCGCCCCGCAGGCGCAGCGTCGGTGCGCCGAGAATCAATCCGAATACGGCGGAGACGATGAACGACAGCGGCAACGCCACCCAGAAACTGGTGGCGTACCCCGCCTGAACCAGCGGACTCTGCGGGGCCGTCAGGAAGGCGACGGTGTAGCCGCCGATGGCGAAGAACGCCACGTAGCCCAGGTCAAGGAGGCCGGCCAGCCCGACGACGATGTTGAGGCCGAGGGCCAGCAGCGTGAAAATCAGGATCGGGTTCATGCTGCCCATGCGCCCGATCCCCAGCCCCCGGTCGATCAGCGGGTACAGCACGATGAAGGCGACGAAGATGCCGAACAGCGCGCGGTTACGGATGTGCTCGTCCAGGCCGAACAGTCCACGCGCCCGCGGCGCATCGGTCTCAACCGCCACCGCGCCGGCCACGGCCGTGGCCGGCGCGGTGGCGCGCGGGGTCTGCGTGCCCTGCTCGGCCATCGTCAGGCTCGCTCGGTGGACGATTCGCCGAGCAGACCGTTCGGCTTGAAGACCAGCGTCAGCACCAGCATCCCGAAGACAATCGCCTGCGTCCAGCGCGGGTCGAACATGAAGTCTGAGGTGGCTGCGACAATCCCGATCATCAGACCGCCGAGGAACGCGCCGTACAGATTGCCGATCCCGCCGAGCACCGCTGCGGTGAACGCCATCAGACCGCCGCGAAAGCCCTGGAGATACACGGCGGTATTGTTGTACGTACCGTTGATCAGACCGGCCGCGCCCGCCAGCGCGCCGCCAAGCAGGAACGTCAGGGCAATCGTCTGGTTGATGTTGATGCCCATCATCGCGGCGGCATCGCGGTCCTGGGCCGTGGCGCGCATCGCCTTGCCGAGCCGCGTGCGATTCACGAACAGGCTCAGGCCGACCATCAGCGGGATCGCCAGCAGCATCACGCCGAGATCCTTGACCTTGAAGAAGACCAGCGTGTTGAGGCCGGCCAGTTGCAGGAGGTCAAGCTCCAGGATAGGGTGCGGCGAGGGGAAGTCTACCGGCGACGGACCCTTCCAGAGCAGGCCGACATTCACCAGGATGAACGACACGCCGATGGCCGAGATCAGCGGCGCGAGGCGCGGCGCGCGCCGCAACGGCCGGTAGGCCAGCCGCTCGACGATCATGTTCAGCAGCGCGCAGCCGATCATCGCCAAGAGCAGCGCGCCGATGACCAGCAGAATGATGGTTGGGACCGGCAGCAACGAGACCCGCCGCACGCCCATCATCGTCGGCACCCAGGTGAGCAGCGTGAGGGCGAGCATCGTGCCAATCATGTAGACGTCGCCGTGTGCGAAGTTGATCAGCTCGATGATGCCGTAGACGAGGGTGTACCCGAGCGCGATCAGGGCGATGATCGAGCCGTTCGCGAGGCCGATCAGCAGGATCTGAATGACCGTTTCTACAGGCGACAAAGACTGACTCCCGAGGAAGCGTGCGCTGCGGGGGTCCGAGGTTCCCGTAGAGTACGCATTCGGGCGGCAGATTGCAACCCCTGAGACGCACAGATGTGTTGAACCCAAACTGTGCGGGTGGCTGCCTGGAAAGTCATCTCGGCACGACGGGTGATGCGCCAACGCGGCGGCCCCCACGCCAGCCATCTGCGCGAGGGCCAGGGTGAGGGCCGCCTGATGTCGGGGGCGGGAGCCGCGCTCCCGCGCTACGGGGCTACTTCCAGCGGAACGTGCTCTTCGCGGTGGCCGCTGGTCCGCCCTCGGTCTCGCTGGCCTCGACGATCAGCTCGTAGTCGCCGGCCGGGCCGGCCATGTCCCAGGTGACCTCGGTGAAGCCGTCGTCGTTGGTGCGGTCCAGCTTGAGCGAGCGGTAGCGCCTCGCATCGAGCCGGGCCGTGACGTTGACGAACGCGCCAGAGACCGGCCCGCCGTTGCGGGTCACCTTGACCTTGACCTGTTGCTGGCCGCCAGACAGGTTCTTGCTGAGCATCGTCGCTTCGATGCTCAGGCCCGCGCCGGACCCCTTAAACGTCAGGTCGTTCTGCGGGTTCGCGGCCGCCGGCGAGGCCGTTGGCGACGCGGTCGGCGCGGCCTCAGCGGGAGCGGCCGGCTCGGTGCTGGACGGCGTGGCCGCCGGATCGGCGCCCGCGGGCTGACCTGCTGGTGCTGATACGGGCGGGACCGGCGTCGGCGAGGGTGCTGCTGGCGGCGGCGGCGCGGCCACCGTCTCCAGGAAGTTCGAGGCGATCCAGCCAGACTGCGTCCCGGTGCGCACGTTGCGCCAGGTGCGCCCCTCGGCGTCACGGTTCGGCCCGATCACGTCGAGAACGGTGCCCTCGGCCACCTGCGTGACAACTGCCGCACTGGTGGATGGCTCGGATCGCATGTTGACGGAGCCGCCGTCCGCGCCAACGACCTTTGCCCGCTCGCCAGGGCCTGGGCGGCCCGTGCTTCCGGTGGTCGGGGCGCCGGCCGAGGCCGGGCCGGCCGCGCCGAGCGCCTTGTCGAGCCGCCCTGACACGACGATGGCCAGCCCGACGGCGTCGTTCAGCTTCACGGCCTCGGGCCGGCCACGCACGCCGATCATGATGATGTACGAGCCCTTGCGGAACAGGTAGGCGAAGTGGGCGATCTTGCCGCCCTCGCCGTCGGTGGTTTGCGAGAGACCGAGCGCTTCGTCGCCCAGGGCCGGCACGCCGACCTCGGCCCAGCCTTCGCCCAGGAACGCTTCCTTGGTACTCTCAAGCTGCAGGACGGCGTCCTCGGTTTGCGCCGTGCGGGCGACGCCGCTCCGAATCTCGAACGGGCCGCTCGACAGGTTCTCCGGGGTGCGCTCGCGGGAGAAGGTGACGTCGTAGACAGCGACCCCATCCGGCCGCTCTTCGGAGACGGTTCGGTCGGGCACCATCTCGAAGCCACGTTGGAGATCGGCCTTGGTGAGGGCGATCGTCTTGATGTCGACGGTCGCCTGCTGTGACGGCGCGGCAGTGACGGTCAGTGGCAGCGTCAGAATGAACGCCGCGAGCACGAGGCTGATAAGGATTCGCATGGCCGGCGTGGTTTACCCCCTGTCGGCAGGGCGCGTCAAGGCGCGGAGATGCATCCGCGCGGAGGCTGCGCCCGTCATGTTCAGAACGACGGAAGGTGACTCCGGTGGCACGACCGTCTGCGTGGTGTTCTGTCTGGCCGCCAGCGCCACGGAGCGGCGCGGCGGATGGAGCGTCGTCCGGATGGCGATCAAGCCGCGTAGCGCGTGCTGCGTGGGCCTGCCTTCATCACCTGCCCGGGCAGCTCGGTTCCGAGGATCTCGCTCATGCGATTGGCGCATCGCAACAGCCCATCAAGATCGATGCCAGTCTGAATGCCCATCTCGTGGAGCATGTGGACGACATCCTCGGTGCTGACGTTGCCCGTCGCCTTCGGGGCGAACGGGCAGCCGCCGATGCCGCCGATGGAGGCGTCGTAGATGCTGACGCCCGCACGCAGACCCGCGACGACGTTCGCCAGCCCCATCCCCCGGGTATTGTGAAAGTGCAGGCCGAACAGGGCATCGGGCCAGCGCTGCAGGACGTTCCCGACCGTCCGCTCAACCTGCAGCGGGTTCGCCATGCCGGTCGTGTCGGCGATGCTGATCTCCTCGGCGCCGGCCGCCAGCAGCCGCTCGACGACCCCGTGCAGGCGCTCCTCGGGCACGTCACCTGAGTAGGGGCAGCCGAACGCCGTCGAGATGGCCGCCATGACCGGGACGCCGGCCGCGCGCGCCAGCGGGATGATCTCGTGGATGCTGGCCAGCGAGTCGTCGATGGTCATGCGGATGTTCTTGAGGTTGAACGCATCGCTGGCCGCGAGCACCACCAGCAGCCGGTCCGGCCGGGTCTGGAGGGCGCGCTCCGTGCCGCGCACGTTCGGCACCAGGACTTCCCAGGAGAGGCCCGGCGGACGGTCCAGGCCGGCCATCACCTGCTCGGCGTCGGCCATCTGGGGAACGGCCTTCGGGCTGACGAACGAGGTGACCTCGATGCGGCTCAGTCCGGTTCTGGCGAGCAGGTTCGCCATCTCGATCTTGTGCTCGGTGGGGACGAACGCCCCAAGACTCTGGATACCGTCACGGGTGCCGACTTCGCGCATCGTGACCTGGGCTGGCAGGCTCATAGCGTGACCTCGCCGTCGGAACGTGGATGTATCCAGGATTGTAGCGAGGCGCGGCGCGCGCGCCCGCGGCGCGGTTGGGCGAGCGGCCACGAGCGCCAGCGGCGGGCCGAGATGCTACGCTTTGTGATCCAGGGGCGCTCTGCCGCGCGGCGTCACCGTGCCGCGCAACGCCGCCGTCAGGAGTAGTTGCCGATGTTTGTGAATATTGACGACTTTCGAGCGGCGGCGCGGCGGCGACTCCCTCGCGCCCTTTTCGACTACATCGACGGCGGCTCCGACGACGAGCGCACCCTTCGTGCGAATCAGGCCGACTTTGCGCGGTACACGTTTCGCCCGCGCGTCCTGATCGACGTGAGCGCGCGGGACCAGGCGACGACCGTTCTCGGCCAGCGCATCTCGTCGCCGCTGATCCTCGCGCCGACCGGGTTTACCGGCGTCTTCTGGCCGAACGCCGAGATCGCGGCGGCCCGCGCGGCTGCGAAGGCCGGCGTCATCTTCACGCTCAGCACGATGTCGATCAACTCGCTGGAGGAAGTGGCGGCGGCCTCGTCGGGGCCGCGCTGGTTCCAGTTGTATGTCTGGCGGGATCGCGCCATCGTGCAGGGGCTGATCGAGCGGGCGCAGGCGGCCGGCTACTCCGCCCTGGTGATCACGGTGGACACGCCCGTGCTCGGCCATCGCGAGAAGGATGTTCGCAACGGGCTGACGCTGCCGCCGCGCATCACGCCGGGCAACGTGCTGGACACGCTGCCGCGCCTGTCCTGGCTCAAGGGGCTGCTCACCCATCCGCGCCCGACGTTCGGCAACTTCGTGGGGACGGCCGGCGTCGAGCAGGACGCCGTCTCGCTGGCCGGCTACACCACCCGCCAGTTCAGCCCGTCGATCACCTGGAGCGACCTCGCATGGTTCCGCTCGGTGTGGTCTGGCCCGCTCGCGATCAAGGGCGTGCTCGACGCGGAGGATGCCCGACTGGCCGTCGAGCATGGACTGGATGCTGTGATCGTGTCCAACCACGGCGGACGGCAGCTTGACTCGGTCCCGTCGCCGATCTCGGTGTTGCCGGAGATCGTGGACGCCGTGCAGGGCCGGGCTGAGGTGATCCTGGACGGCGGCATCCGCCGCGGGACCGACGTGGTCAAGGCTCTGGCGCTCGGCGCGACGGCCTGCATGATGGGGAAGGCGTTCAACTACGCCGTTTCGGCGGCCGGGCAGCCGGGGGCAGAGCGCGCCATCGCCATCCTCCAGGCCGAGATCGACCGGACATTGGCCCTGATCGGCCGGCCAACGCTCGCGGACCTGGACCGAAGCGCGGTCCACCTGGCGCCCGGCCGCTAGCTGGCGCGCGCCACGGCGCGCTGATCCTCCCGTCAGCGGAACGCGCGCGCCGCTCGGGTCGCGGTCGCGCCGAGCCTGCCGACGCTCAGGTGGTGGCCGGTCCGGCCTCCTCGACCGGCTTGATGCGCGACCGCTCCAACTGCTTGAGCGTCAGCCCGGTCAGCGCCGCCAGCAGGATGACCCCACCAGACACCAGCGCGCCGCCATCGAAGCCGATGGAGGCCGCTCCCGCCCAGGCGTAGAACAGTGAGGGCGGGATCGAGCCGAGAAACGTGGCGAGCATCGCCGTGCGCCACGGCATCGCCGAGGCGCCCGCGAGCACCAGGATCGTCTCGGCCAGCAGTGGCAGCGGCCGGCTGACGACAATCGCCAGCAGCCCCCAGCGCGCGAGCACGGCGTCGGCGTGCGCACGCTCGTCGGCCGGGACGGCCAGCGCCAACAGGCGTCCGCCCCGCCGCCCGATGAAGAACGCCGCGACGGCGGCCAGCATGCTCCCGAGCAGCGAGAGCGCCGTGCCCACGAGCACGCCGAACAGCGCCCCGTGGGCGATCATCACGATATTGGAGGGCACCGGCAGCACCACGTCGGCGGCCAACAGCGAGATGCCGACCACGCCAGCCCACCAGCCGGCCTGCTGGAGCCAGGGCAGCGGATCTTCGAGGATCGGGATGCCGAGCACCTCGCCGCCCAGAAAGAGCGCGAGGAAGACGACCATTACGGCGAACACGGCGAGGAAGTAGTGGCGCACGAGGCGGCCTCCAGCGGCGACGGGCAGGGCACGGCGAGCGCATGATGGGCCGTGCCTGACGGGGAGATCGTGACAGAACCGTTGAGCAGATTGTAGGTCACACCGGCACCGACGCCTGTCACGGACCGTTCGTTCTGCACGTCAGCATGCTGACGTGCGATCCTGGGCGGGTGTCCACGCGGCAGGCCCGAATGGCCCGCCGCGATCTCAGTCTCTTGGAGCCGTTCGATGCCCGATCAGCCACTGAAGGTCGCCGTCATCGGCACCAGTTTCGCGTCGGCAGTGCAGATCCCCGGGTTTCAGCTGATGCCGGATGTCGAGGTGGTCGCCGTTGCCAGCGCCAACCCCGACCGCGCAGCCCTGACCGCCGAGAAGTTCGGCATCCCGGCGGCGTACGGCGACTGGCGCAAGATGCTCGACGAGGTTGAGTGCGACATCGTCAGTATCGTGACGCCGCCCTACCTGCACCGCGAGATGGCGCTGGAGACCATCGCGCGGGGACGCCACATCTTCTGCGAGAAGCCGTTCGCGCTGAGCGTCGCCGAGGGGCTGGAGATGGTCGAGGCGGCGGCGGCCTCGGGGCGCGTCCACGCCGTGGATCACGAGTTCAGGTATCGGCCGGCCCGCTCGCGAATGAAAGAGCTGATCGACGCTGGCCACCTTGGCGAGCCGCGCGTCATCCGTTGGGCCTGGCTGCTCGGGATGCTGGCTGAGTCGAACAGCCGTGCCTGGGACTGGTGGTCCGAGCGCTCGAAGGGTGGCGGGGTGTTCGGCGCGCTCGGCTCGCACCTCATCGACTCGCTGCTCTGGTGGTTCGGCGAAATTGAAGCGGTCAGCGCACAGGTCAACACGTTCGTGTCGCGCCGGCCGACGAAGGACGGCAAGGGTTGGGGCGACGTGACCGCTGACGACGACGTCGCGCTGCACCTGCGGTTTGCCAGCGGCGCGCGCTGTTCGGTGGACCTGACCGGTCTGGCCCGGCCCGGCAAGCTGATGCTCGAAGCGTACGGCTCGCAGGGCGCGCTGGCCATCGAGGACGATGCGCGGCTGTTGACGGCGACGGGCACTGGCTCCTGGGAGGCCGCCGAGATCCCGGGGCGGCTCGTGCGCAACATCCAGGGCGATCCGCGGATCGCTCCGTTCGTGGAGCTGGCTGACCGGCTGGTCAGGCGCGTGCGCGGCGAGGTGACGCCGGATTTCGCGGACTTCTACCAGGGGCTGCGGGTGCAGGCGGTGATGGACGCGGCGCACCTCAGCGCGGCGGAGCGCCGTACCGTGACGGTGGAGAAGACGCCGACCGGCCCACGGTAGGACGGCTCAAGTCTGGTCGGCGGGCGCACACGCCAGGATGCTGCCGCGTCGCCCGTCCCAGAACAGGATGGCTCGCAGGCCAAGCGCGACGCCGACCACCACTGCCTGCTGCTCGGTCAGGCCGAGCACGGCGGCGGCCGGTTGCTGGTCAGGTTCGACGACGGCCGGGTGCAGCGTCGACGCGCCGGCGTCGGCGGCTGCCAGCGCCGCCCGGACGGCGTCCACGCCACTCTCGCCGAGTGGATAGGCTGCCAGCGATGTGCCACGGATCGGATCGCTGTGGCCGACAGGCGCGCGCCGTGGCAACAGCGTGACCGTCCCCTCGGGAAAGGAGACGGTCACACGGAGCGGCGGTCGTGTCATGGACGGGGACGGGCGGCGACTGCCGCGCGGCTACGAGAGCAGATCGCCGAGGCGGAACATCGCCGAGATGACCATGCGGTCAGCAGGCGTCCGGAAGCGGTACTGGATCGTGAAGGTGCCGGGCCGGCCGCCGTTCCAGGCGGTCTGTCCGAAGCGTCCGGTCAGGATGGCGCTGCTGTACACGTCGATGATGCGCCCGTCGCCACGGTCCAGCGACTGCACCAGGACGGCGTCGCTCGGGACGTAGACGCGAGCATCGTTGCGGGCGGCGTCGAGCGGCGTGGCATCGTTGCGCTGCCAGACGCGCTCCAGGTGCCAGACGTTGCCCTCCAGCAGCCCGACGACCAGTCGGCCGCCAGCATACTCCAGGAAGATGCTGCTGCGGGTCGGCTGGCCGTGTGCCACTTCCCACTCGGCGCGGCTCAGGCCCAGGCCGCCGGACGCGAACGGAGGGCCAGCCTGCGGACGCGGCGCCGCCCCGGCCGCGCTGGACATGGGCGCGGCGTCGGTGGCGGCCCCGGGGGCCGTCAGGAACTCGGCGGCGGCCCAGCCCACGCTGCCCTGCGGATCGCGAACCTTCTTCCAGCTTCGACCGCTGTGCTCGGCGGTGTCGCCAAGGTCGGCGACCTCGGTGCCGTCGTTCAGGATCCGGATGCGCTCTCCGACCCCGGGCGAGCGGCGCAGCGTCAGGCCGCCGGGGCCGGTGTTCTGGATGACGAGGCGGGCAGCGTCCGGCGGCTCCGTCAGCGCGGCGAGAACGGCCGGCGCCTGGGTCGGCTGAGCCTCGGCGGCCGGCGGCGCGGGCGCAGTCGCAGCCGGTGCTGGCGCGGAAGCCGTGGCCGGTGGCTCGGCGGCTCGCGAGCGGGTGGAGGTCATGACGACGACGGCAAAGATCGCGACGCCGATCGCGATCGGGATCAGCACGGACGAGGCGACGACGGTCCGACGCCCGATCTCGTTCCGCATGATCGGTGCAGTAAGGGCACGAATCTGCGCCATCAGGTCGACTTGCGGCAGCGAGTCAAGGCCGAGGGCCGAGCGGCGCTCCTCACGCGTTGCGCGGGGCTGGCTGGCCACCTGACCGGTGGGCCGTGCTGTCACCTGCCGTGGCTGCAGGCTCCCAATGCGCTCGGCGCTCTGGCGGACCGCCGACGTCCGATGGTCGCGGCGCTGCTGACGCGGCTGAGCTGCTGGCAGCGGGGCGGTATCGGCGTAGGCGGGGGACACCGTCGCAGCCTGCGCCATCGGGGTGACCGCGCCGCCCTGGCGACGGACCTGCTCCAGCGCGGCGTCGGCAAGGTCGTTGCGACCGATCTGTCGGTAGGCGGCGGCCAGGCCGGCGTAGGTCGCCGGCGTGCGGATACCCGCCCAGACATTCCGCTCGTACATCTCGGCCGCCTCAGCGAACTGGCCGCGCCGCTCGTACATGCGGGCAAGCTCGATGCGCGCCGATGCCTTCGTCAGTGGATCGGCCTGCGGATCGTGCAGTTGGTCGAGATGGTACTGCTCCTCAGCCTGATCGCTGATGAACGCCGGACCACCCGGACCTGTCCGCCGAGACGCCTGCTCGCCCGGCCGCGTCGCTCGCGCCCTGGCGGCCTCGTCGTACGGTTGCCGTGCCTCCGCCTGGCCCTGTCTGCCCACTGCCACGCCTGTCCTCCAACCGAACCCGGGATCGACATGTCTGCGTCCTGGATCTCGCCCACACGCCCGAGCCGGGCCGCGCCTCGTCGTCGATGTCCCCTCTCGACGGAAGGGTGCGGCACGCGGCCTACTCTACGCGGGGCGGCTGCTGAACGGAAGAGGTGAAGCGTCACATTTCGTTGACTTCGCCCGATCTGGCGGGACTGAGCAGACATCACAGTCCCGTTACAGTCGGCGCGTGTACGCTGCCGGATGCCACGGTGAACGGTACGTGAACGGCACACACTGCTACGCTTTCCGGCCACGTCGGACGGGCGGGGGCTACAATCGTCGCTGGCCTCTCCCGGCGGGAGGCGGAGGACGAGCATGGCCGCCCGAGTCGCCGTTGTTGGCAGCATCAACCTCGACCTTGTTGTGACCACCGACCGCCTCCCGGATGCTGGCGAGACGATACTCGGGTCCGAGCTGCAACGGTTCGGGGGCGGCAAAGGCGCGAATCAAGCACTGGCTGCCGCGCGCATGGGTGCGAGCGTCGTGATGGTCGGGAAGGTCGGAACGGACGAGGCGGGCCGGGCGCTAGTGGGCGATCTGCTGCGGAACGGCGTCGAGATCAGCCGCATCGGACGAGCTGAGGGGCCGACCGGGACCGCCATCATCACCGTCGATGCCCACGGAACGAACACCATCGTGGTCGTGCCGGCGGCCAATGCACTGTTGACCCCGGACGACGTGGTCGCCGCGACCGAGGCGATCCAGGGCGCGGATGGGCTGCTGATGCAGCTTGAGGTGCCGATGGCGACGGTGGTGGCGGCAGCGGCCATCGCGAAGGCCGCCGGCGTGGCCGTCTTCCTCAATCCGAGCCCCGTCCAGGCGCTGCCCGACGATCTGCTGGCGGGCCTGTCCTACCTCGTCGTCAACGAGACCGAGCTGGAGCACCTGACGGCCGGCAGCGGCGATCCAGCCGACCTCTTCGCCAAGGGCGTGCAGCAGATCGTGCTGACGCTCGGGGAACGCGGCGCGCAGCTCATCACGCCGGACGAGACGACCGAGGTGCCGCCGTTCCGCGTGCCGAGCATCGATTCGACGGCGGCCGGCGATGCGTTTCTTGGCGCGCTGGCAGCCACGTTCTCTGAGCGCGGCGTCAGGGCGGCGCTGTCAGCAGCATCGGCGGCCGGCGCGCTCGCCACCACCAAGATGGGCGCCCAGCCGTCCCTGCCGACGCGCGCCGAGGTGGATGCCTTCCTGCTGACGCGGCAGGCGCGCCGAGGCCGCCGCTAGTCCAGAGCTACGATGGAAACTACTTGCCACGTGCCTGCGGTTTTCAACGTGGGCCTGGTCTAGAGCTCCGGCTGACCTCGGGCCGCTGAGGCGCCGGCTCAGCCCCGGTCGAGCGGGTAGATGCGGTCCACGGTGATCTGGAGGACGACCCGGCCGTCGCGGATCATCGCGGCGTCGAAGTCGGCCCAGTCCGGGTGGGGACCGCCGCGAATCCGCTCGTAGACGCGGCGCAGGACGGGGACGGGATCGTCCTCGATGACCGTGCAGCTACCCTCCACGACGAGATACTGGCTCCAGTTGTCGTCGACAATGGAGAGGGTGGCGCGTGGGTCGCGCAGCAGGTTGCGAGTCTTGGCGCGGTCCCTGGTGACCGAGATCTTGATGAGGCCGTCGTCGTCCAGCGTGTACGAGACGTGCGAGAGCTGGGGGCGGCCGTCGCGCTTGATGGTGGCAAGCACGGCCTTCGTATGGCCGCCCACGAAGCGCAGGGCTTCGTCGTGGGTCATCGTCATCCCCTTCCGGTCAGTCGACGCCAGAGACTATCGAGCCGTGTACTGTGGTGTCGCGGCCCGCGAACCGGGCAAACCCGAGCGGTGAGAGGTCGAGCGACGGCCGACCTTCCAACAGCCACTCGGCCACGTGGTTGCCGGTGGCCGGCGAGTGCTGGAAGCCGTGGCCGCAGAAGCCGACGGCGCAGAAGACGCCATCGACGCCCGGCAGCCAGTCCACGATGGCGTGCTCGTCAGGGGTGAGCGGGCGCAGGCCGGCCCAGGCGTTGCGGACCGTCGCCTGTTCGAGCGAGGGGAACCGCCGGATGCCGACCTCGACCGTCCGCTCCAGCACGCTCCAATCGACGGGCGCTTCCAGGTAGTCGGTCACCTCGCCCACGTCGCCGGGACTCATCAGCAGCGTGTGCTGCTCGCTGCGCGCGTAGAACCCCGAGGCCGTGTCGATGACGAGCGGCAGCGGGTGGCGCACGCCGTCGAAGGTGTCGGTCACGAAGATGTGGCGGCGCTTCGGCACCACCGGCACCTCGACGTCGAGCATCCGGGCGACCGGGGCGGCGTTTGCGCCGGCCGCGATCACCACGCACGGCGTCTCGATGGTTCCGGCGGTCGTCTCGACGCCGGTCCGGCCGCCGACGACCTGGAACATGCCGGTGACGGTCGTCTCCTCCAGGAAGCGGACGCCCTTCGCCCGCGCGCCGGCCGCGAACGCCATGCAGACGTCGTTCGGGGTGGCGTGGCCGTCGGTGGGACACCAGACGCCAGCGATCACGTTGTCCAGCGAGATCCCCGGCACGATGTCGCGGACCTCGGCCGGCGTGATGACCTGCGACGGCACGCCGAACCGGTTCTGGAGCGCGACGTTCCGCTCGTATCGCGCCAGGATCGCCGGGTCGCTGACGACGAACAGGTACCCCTCCTGGGTGTACCCGATATCGACGCCGAACTCATCCGTGAACGATTTGAAGCGCTCGATCCCTTCGAGCGAGAACTGGATCTCCAGCTCGGTGGCGAACTGGGCGCGGATGCCGCCCGCCGCCTTGCTGGTGGAGCCTGCGCCGATGGTCGCGCGCTCGACCACGACCACGTCGGTCTGCCCACGCTGCGCCAGGTGGTAGGCAATCGAGCACCCGATGGCGCCCGCTCCGACGATGACTACCGATGCCGACCTGGGTGCTGAATCCGTTGACGCCATGCCAGGAACCTCCGGCCGCACTGGCCGGGATGATAGCCCAGGCTGGCGGTGCTAGCGTTGCACCATCATCAGCGTGATCTCTTCAACGCCCTGGGCTGGCTGTCCGCCGTGCCCGTCCAGGCCGTAGGCGACGCGGCATCGACTCCAGCGGCGCAGATCGTCATAATCGACGGGCAGCTCGGGCTTGAGGCCGCGCTGCCGGGCGCGAATCAACTCGGTGTCGACGGCCGCGCGCAGCCGGTCGAGTGAGGTGCGCCGCCAGCGCAGCGGTGCCGACGGGAACCCGCCACCGGTGCCGGTCAGTTGCTCCTCGAAGGCCGGCGCCAGGAGGTCAATCGGCCCGGCCTCGGACATCGGCACCCGCTCCATCGGCACACGGACCACCCACTCGGTGCGCTCGGCCGGGCGTCCGAACAGCGACGCGCGCGCCGCCCGCGACACCGATCCTGCCCAGGTGCGAAGGTGCTGCCGCCAACGTGCCTTGCGGCACGCCGAAGACTCCAGGTGATCCGGCAGAATCCGCAGGGTAGCGGTAGGCTCGTGCCAGAACTCCTGCCCGCAAAAGGTGCAGGTGTACGTGGGCCGACGCACGGACGGACCTCACAATCGTGCTACGGTGAGTATGGTCGGTTTGGACGTGCATGTCAACGACATCACAACGCAAATCTGCATCCATGAGACGATGATGGGTATTTGGTTGGAGAGACGCGATGGCGCTTGACGTTTTGACGGTGCGAAGCGTCTGTCCGCTGAATTGCCCGGACACTTGCGGCATTGTCGCGACGGTCGAATCTGGGCGGGTGGTCCGCACCGTGGGCGATCCCGACCATCCGATCACCCGGGGCTGGCTTTGCCGCAAGGGCAACCGGTACCTCGAGCGTCACAACAGCCCTGACCGCCTGCTCTACCCGCGGCGGCGCACCGGGCCGAAGGGCAGCGGACAGTTCGTGCGGATCTCCTGGGACGAGGCGCTCGACGAGATCGCCCAGCGCTGGCAGGCGATCGTCCGCGAGATCGGTCCGGAGGCGATCCTGCCGTACGGCTACTCTGGGACGCTCGGGATCATCCAGCGAGCCGTTGGCGAGCGCAGGTTCCTGAACCGGCTGGGTGCGAGCACGCTGGTGCGGAGTATCTGCTCCGAAGCCGGGCACGCCGCGATGCACGCCACGCTGGGGGCCTCCCACGGCGCGGACCCCGAAGACCTCCCCAACGCCCGCCTGATCCTCGTCTGGGGCTACAACCCGGCCGCCACCAACCCGCACGCCGTGCCGCTCATCCGCGAGGCGAAGGCGAACGGCGCGACGGTGGTCCTGATCGACCCGCGTGTGACCGAGACGGCGCGCGACGCCGACTGGCACATCCGTCCCTACCCTGGAACGGATGGTGCGCTGGCGCTCGGCGTCCTGCATGTCCTGATCGCCGAGTGCCTCACCGACGACGCGTTCCTGGCCGAGCGGACGGTCGGCTGGCCGGCGTTGCGCGAGCGGGCGGCCGAGTACACGCCCGAGCGCGTGGCCGCGATCACCCGCCTGCCAGCCGAGACGGTGCGCGAGCTGGCGCGGCTGTACGCTCACGTGCGGCCGGGTATCATCACGACCGGGCCGGGCCTCCAGCGCCACACCAATGGTGGCCAGGCGATGCGCTGCCTGCTGACGCTGCCGGCGGCGACCGGCCAGTACGGCACGCCTGGCGGCGGCTTTCTCTACAACAACCGTTACCTGACCTGGGATCCGGAGCGGGTCGGGCACGACGGTGAGCTGCGGCGCACCGTCCCGCGCAGCATCAACATCAACCAGATCGGCGAGGCCTTACTCTCGGCCGATCCGCCGATTCGGTCGCTGTTGGTCGTCAACGGCAATCCAGCCGCCGTGGCGCAGCGCCAGGACAAGCTGGTGCGCGGACTGCTGCGGGACGACCTGTTCACCGTCGTCCACGAGATCTTCCCGACCGACACGGTCCGGTACGCCGACATCGTGCTGCCGGCCACGATGCAGCTGGAGCAGACCGACCTGCACCTCTCGTACTGGTCGTTGTACCTGCGCCTCAACCTCCAGGCGGTCCAGCCGCCCGGCGAGGCGCGCTCCAACCTGGAGCTGTTCCAGGCGTTGGCGCGCAGGATGGGCTACGCCGAGCCGTGCCTGTACGCCACGCCCGAGGAGATCGTGCGCGAGCTGCTCCAGACGCCGAGCCCGCTGCTCGACGGCGTCACCTGGGAGCGGCTGGCAGCCGAATCGGCGGTCCGGCTGGCGCTGCCGACTCGACCGTGGACGCCGTTCGCGGATGGGCGCTTCCCGACCCCGAGCGGCAAGATCGAGCTGTTCTCCGCATCGTTGGAGCAGCAGGGGCACGATCCGCTGCCGAACTGGACGCCTGAGCTGGAGAGTCCCGAGGCCAGCCCGGCCCTCTTCGAGCAGTACCCGCTGAAGCTGTTGACCCCGAAGGAGCAGCACTTCCTGGGATCGAGCTTCGCCAACTTGCCGCGGTTCCGGCGACTGGCCGGCGAGCCGACGCTCGATCTGCACCGCGAGGATGCCGAGGCGCGCGGCATCCTGGACGGCGAGATCGTGGAGGTCTGGAACGCCCGTGGAAGCTGTCAGCTTCGGGCACGGGTCGGGGAGGACGTTGCTCGCGGGGTGGTGGTGAGCGAGGTCGTTCACTGGCAGCAGCACGGCCTGGACGGGCGTAACGTCAACTGGACCACGCCCGACTACGTGACTGACCTCGGGGCGAACTCCTGCTTTCACACGAACCTCGTCGAGGTGCGCCCGGTGCGTTGAGGCCCGAGGCCACGCCGCGGAGGCTGTCGAACGAGGAGCGCTCAGCCGGCTCCACGGCGCGTCGGCGAGGGTGGGACCGGTCCGGGCGGTTCGACATCGAGCGTCCTGGCAGCCGGCTGTGTGTCATTGCCGTGACGATTGTTGACTGTCGGCGCAACAATCTGAGGCAGGAGCCCGTTTGAGGGCCGTTTTCGTTAATCCGTCAGGGCTACCCCGGGCGTATACCCTGGTGATATGGGCACTCTAGCTGTAACGTTCGACGGTCTTACGAGAGACAGGTATACTGGGCTGCATGAATGGTGCCCAGCCGAGGCATCTCCCGTGATGTCGTCGCAAGCCGTAGACGTGTCGCTCCTTGCCGATGAGGCGTTGGCGGAGCGGCTCGGCGAGGGCGATGTGCGCGCACTCGAGCAGTTGTACGAGCGACACTCGCGTGCAGTGTTCTCGCTCTCCTTGAAGCTGCTCTCCGAACGCGAGGCGGCTGAGGAGATCGTTCAGGAGACGTTCCTGAAGCTCTGGCAGCGGCCGGACGCCTACTCCCCCGAGCGCGGTCGACTGATCGCCTGGCTGCTGGGCGTCGCGCACCACCGAGCCGTGGACCGACTGCGGCGGCGCAAGCTGGAGCAGCGCTACGGCGCATCGCAGCAGGCGCTCGAACCGATCCTCAGCGACCGCGATCCGGTCGACGACGTACTGCGCTCGCTGAGCGGCGAGGCGGTGGCCCGCGCCCTCCGCGAGCTGCCGACGGCCCAGCGTATCGCCGTCGAGCTGGCGTACCTGCGCGGCATGACTCAGGTCGAGATCGCCTCGGCTCTTGGAGAGCCGCTCGGGACGATCAAGACCCGCTTGCGGCTGGCGATGCAGAAGCTGCGTGGCTCCCTCGAGCTTGCGGACCTGAGGCCGGGGGCGTCATGAGTGGTCTGACCTGCGACGAGGTCCGCGAGCTGACGCCGCTCCACGCCCTGAACGTCCTGGACGTCGACGAGCGGGACGTGGTCGACGATCACCTTCGCAACTGCCCCACCTGCGAGACTGATCTGGCCTCCTACCTCGAAGTCACGGCCCAGCTCGCGCTGGCGCTCCCGCAGAGCGATCCATCCACCGGGCTCAAGGACCGGGTGCTGGCGCAGGCCAGGAAGCCGCGCGCGCTGCCGTCGCCACCGCTCGCACGGGGTGGCGCGCCGATCCCGATCTGGCAGAGCACGCGCGCCCAGCGTCTCCGCTCGACGCTGACCAGCCTCGTCGCGGGCGTCGCCGTGATCGTGGCGGCCGGATCGAGCTACTGGGCGTACAACCTTCAGTCACAGCTCGACGCGCAGAACGCGCGCATCGCCACGCTGACCGAGCGGGCGCAGAACTACCAGCGGGTCGCGTCGGTGCTCCAGGCAGCCGACACGCAGATCCGGGTGTTGCAGTCCACCCAGCCGACGCAGCCGGCGTTCGGGCGGGTCTACATCGATCCGGAGACCAGCGAGGGCATGCTGATGGTCAGGAATCTGCCGCCGCTGCCGCCGGGGCGGGTCTATCAGCTGTGGGTGGCGCGGGCCAACGGCGAGCGCGAGAGCGCCGGCATCCTGACCTGGACCGACAAAGCCGGCAACGGCTACACGCTGATCAAGTGCCCGGACGCCCTGGCGCGCTGGAACACGTTCGGCGTGACCGAGGAGCCGACCGGCGGCAGTCCCGCGCCGACCGGCTCGCGGCTGCTGGGCGGCACGATCTAGCGGTCTGTCCGTCGTGAACGACCGGGTTGGACCTCCGGCGATGCTTCACCGTCATCCCGAGTGAAGCGACCCATTCGGCACGCGCAGGGCAAGCCTGACGACCCTCCCCCGTCATCCCGAGCGGAGTGAGCCTGCACCCACCCTCGTCATCCCGAGCGGAGTGAGCGTGCGAACGCAGTCGAGGGATCTTCCTCACGCCACAGAAGGAGGAGATCCCTCCACTTCGCTCGTGCCTCGCCGCGGTCGGGATGACGGAGGGTGTGCTCGTTCCTCGCGGAGCTTGCCCTGCGCGTGCCGAACGGGGTCGGGATGACGACCGGTACTGAGCGACTCCGTGATTGACACCAGACGAGCCACCGGCGGCTCACGGCGGTCGACCGCTCAGCCGAGTGATGGTCGTCGCACGTGCGGGCCGCTGGGGGGGCTAGCTGCAGGGGCGCGCGGTTCCGCCGCCGGCCGCCGTGTCGAAGGACTGACCGCAGGCGCAGTTCTTGACGGCGTTCGGGTTCTGCACGACGAAGCCGCCGCCCATCAGCGCGTTGACATAGTCGATCTGCGCGCCGTCCACCTGGGGCAGGCTGAACTCGTCCACGACCACCGTGACGCCGTCGATGCTGTACGCGGTGTCGTCGTCGGCGCGCTCGTCGTCAAGCTGCATGCCGTAGGAGAAGCCAGAGCAGCCGCCGGGGGTCACGTAGACCCGCAGCGCCTTGTTGGGATTGCCGTCCTTTTGGATGATCTGCTTGAGCTGGATGACGGCGTTGTCGGTCATGGTGAGCATCTGTCTGGCCCCTGGATCGGAAACTCCGACCAATTTTATCAGGAATTCGGGTGCGCAGGGAAGCTGCACAATATGTACTCTTTTGGAGTACAATAGCTGAGGGGTGACGCTCTCGATACAATCTCCCCCGCGGGCTGGCCGAGCCGGCCCTGTCTGGAGCCTATCATGTCTCCGTCCCGCAACGTGCAGCGCCCCGGTCTCCTGACCGACATGTACCATCCGGACTCGGCGTATGTGAGCTGGCGTGCGGGGCTGAACGGCCTGACCACCTTCGAGCTGTTCGCGCGGCGCGCCCCGTTCGGCGGCGCCTTCTTGCTGGTGGCAGGGCTGGAAGCCGCGCTGAACTTCGTGCGCGACTTCCGCTACTCCGAGGACGACATCGCGTTCCTCGACCAGATCCGCGACTACGATCCGTCCTTCCTGGACGAGCTGCGGCAGCTTCGCTTCACGGGGGAGATCGTGGCGATGCCGGAGGGGTCCATCGCCTTTCCGCACGAGCCGCTGCTGCGCGTGACCGCGCCCTTCCGCGAGGCGCTGCTGCTGGAATCGGGCCTGCTCCAGGCGGTCAACCTCGCCACGCTGATCGCCACCAAGGCGTCGCGGATCGTCTGGGCGGCTCAAGGGCGGCCAGTCTCCGAGTTCGCGCTGCGGCGGGCGCAGGAGCCGTTCGTCGTGACCAGGTCTGCGCGGATCGGCGGTTGCTGGAGCACCTCGTTCCTGGCGGCGGCGGCGCAGTACCGGCTGCTGGCCAGCGGCACCATTCCCCATGCGCTGGTGCAACTGTTCGACGACGAGCGGCAGGCGTTCTCCGCCGTGGCCGAGACGTTCAATCGGTACACTCTGCTGGTGGACACCTACGACGTGCCGCGCGCCATCCAGACGGCCATCGCGGTGGCGCACCAGTACCGTGAGAGCCACGGGCACGTGCTGGCCGCGGTTCGGCTGGACAGCGGCGATTTGGCGGCGCAGAGCGTCATGGTGCGGCGGATGCTGGACGAGGGCGGCCTGCCTGAGTGTCGCATCCTCGGCAGCGGCGACCTGGACGAGTACAGCATCGCGGAGCTGGTGGCGAAGGGCGCACCGTTCGACGCGTTTGGCGTCGGGACCAGCATCGGCGTGGGGGCAGGGTCGGTCGAACACGACATCGAAGGCGGGTCGCTGGGCGGCGTCTACAAGAACGTGGCCTACGTTGATGACGAGGGCCGAACCGTCCCGAAGGTGAAGGTGGCCGGCGACAAGACGACCCTTCCCGGCGCGAAGGAGGTCTATCGTCGCGGCGTGTTCCAGGAGGACGTGATTCAACTGGCCGACGAGCCGGCCCCATCCGACGGCAGCGAGCGACTGCTCAAGCCGGTCATGCGCGGCGGGCGGATGGTGCCTGGGAGCCTGCCGCCGCTGTCCGAGATCTGGGAGCTGGCGCGGCGCAACCTCGAACGCCTGCCGGCCGAGTATCGCCGCCTGACCGACCCCGAACGGTACCCGGTCCGCTACAGCGAGCCGCTCCTGACCCTGCGCGACCGCGCCCTGACCGAGTTCGACAGCCTGCGGTAGCGCCGCCCCGGCCGTTGCACCCCCAGGCTGAAACGCTGGGCAATGTCGAACGGGTGACAGCCGGCGGCCTGCCTGGGGTGCTACCATCGCGTCCGCGCCTACAGGTAGGGGTTGCAACGGCGCGCGGACTGCCCGGACGTGCGCCGTGGCAGCAGGCGCTGGCCGTCAACTGAGTGAGGGCCGACGGGGGAGACGGCTCGACGGCGACTTAGCTGAACATCGGCCTGTACCAGTTCTGCCTGGACGCCGACGATACTACGTCCGGCGATGTGCAACAGGCGACGTTCGAGATCTTCGACGGCAGCATCCACCACGACAACGGCAACACGAACAACAACAGCAACGAGAATCACGACGACAATGGCAACGCGAACGACAACGACGACGACCAGGGCCGAGGCCGGCCCCACGAGCAGCGTCCCGATCGGGACTGGCTGCTGCCGTTGATCTCACGCCCATCCTCGCGCTGGCTGACCCTCTGGGTGCTTGCAGCCGGCGCGTTCGCCGTCAACCTCGACATGCGGGCCATCGTGCCGCTCCTGCCGAGCCTCTCCGCCGATCTCGGCGTGAATGTGGCGACGGCAGGATTGGTCGCGACAGCCTACATGCTGCCCTACGGCGCATTCCAGCTTGTCTACGGGCCGCTGGCGGATCGGTTTGGTCGACTGCCGGTGGCTCGCGGCACGCTGTTGGTGTTCGCCCTCGGCACCACGCTCTGTGGCCTGGTTGGCTCGTTCGAGACACTGGTCGTGATGCGCTTCCTGACCGGTGCCGTCGCCGCCGCCTCCTTCCCGATGGGCCTCGCCTACGTCGGGGACGCCTTCGAGTACCGCGACCGCCCCGGCGCGATCTCGGTGCTGATCACCAGCAGCGCCGTCTCCCAGCTACTCAGCCTCTCGCTGGGCGGCATCCTGGCCGGGTTCGTCAGCTGGCGGGCCATCTTCTACCTCGACGGCGTCATGGCCTTCCTCATCGTCCTGGCGCTGTTTTGGGTGCGCGGGGCGGAGAAGATCGGGCCACGCACCAGCATGCTCGAGGGCTTTGGGCAACTGCTCGGGGCCGGCTGGCGGCTGGTCGCGATCCTCCTGGCCTTTGTCGAGGGCATGTTGCTGATGGGCGGCATGACCTTTCTCGGGGCCTACCTGCGGGATCGGTGGGGGCTGTCGTATGTGGCCATTGGGCTGTGCCTGGGCGTGTACGGGGCCGCGCTGGTGCTCTCCGGCAAGCTGTTGCCGTGGGCGGCGCGCCGTTTCGGAGAGAGCAGCCGCTTCGTGTTCGGCGGCGTCTCCAGCGCGCTCGGGTATCTGCTGATCTCGCTGGTCCCGAGCTGGGAGGTCGCCACGGTCATGCTGATCCTGCTCGGGTTTGGCTGGACCGGCGCACACGCCGTGCTTCAGGCCCGCTCGACCGAGATCCTGCCCAGTGCGCGCGGAACGGCCATCGCCGTGTTCGCCTGCGGGCTGTTCACGGGCGGCTCGGTGGGGACAGCGGTGGTCGGCGCGGGCATCAACGTGCTGGGGTATCAGCAGGTGTTCGTGCTGCTGGCCGGTGCGTTGCTGCTGTTCACCGCTGGTGGGTGGGCCGGCCTGCGCCGCGTGTCGGCCGCCACCTCTCGCTGACGCGCACTCGGGGCGATCGCATGTACGCTGGTGCTCCCAACGCATCATGGAACGGGCGGTCGGGGCTTTCAAGCCCCGATCACGACGCGCGCCGCCTTCATCAAGCGATTGCCCTGGATGCTCGCTCATGGGGACAGACATCCGCCCGCTGTGGCCTCCTACAATCCATGGTGCGCCCACGACGGGAGGTCTGCATGTCCGAAGTCGATACGCTGACCGCGTTCGTCACGGCGGTCGTCGTGTGGGTGGCCGCGCTGATGACGCCCGGGCCGGACTTCGCGGCGACGGTCCATGCCTCGGTCGGTGGCTCGCGTCGTAGCGGCCTGGCGGTGGCTGGCGGCGTGACGGTTGGCATGGTTGGCTGGGCTGTGGCGAGCCTCTTCGGGCTGCACGCGCTGCTGCTGACGTTTGAGAGCCTGTCTACGGTGTTGCGGCTCGCCGGCGCGGCGTATCTGGCCTACATCGGCCTGCGCCTGCTGCTCTCGGCCTGGCGCAGCGAACATGCTGAGACCGGCGGAGCAGCGCCGCGCTCGACGGTCGGGGCGTTTCGCTACGGACTCCTGACCAATCTCGCCAACCCGAAGGCGTTGGCCCTGTTCGGGAGTCTCTTCGCCGTGCTGGTGCCGGCCGATGCGCCGTCGTGGTTCACCCTCAGCTTCCTGGTGACCATCGTCGGCACGACCCTCACCTGGTACGTGCTGGTGGCGCTGACAATGTCCACCCGGGCCGTGTCGCGGGTGTATCGGCGGGCCGAGCGCGGGCTGACGGCCCTGACGGGCGCGCTGTTCGTCGGGGTGAGCGTGCGACTGGCGGCCGAGTCGTAGGGCAGGCGGGGCTTTCACGCCCCGACGAGGCTGCACGATGCCGTCATCGTGCGGTTGCCCTCACTCCCCCCACTCTCCGCGCCGACGTGGGGTCGGGGGTGAGGTACTACGCGCTGGCGCCGGTGACATCCCTGAGCGCCATCAGCTCTGGACGCACCTGCTCGGCGGCGGCGCGGCCACGAGCCACCATCTCCTGCCAGTGCTGGTAGTGGTAGGTCGTGCGGTAGCCGAACGACGGCCGGATCAGCACGTCGACGGGAGCAGCGTCGAGCGGCTGGCTGGCATGGTGCAGGATGCGCGAGACGATGCGGAGTCGGCTGAGGTCCGCCGGGGCACGACGAAGCTCCAACGCCCGCACAACCCCTCGCGCCGCGTGCCGAACCACCGGCAGCTTGAACAGGTGGCGAACGTGACTGGACGCGTCCACCGCCACGATCTGCCGCGCGCCAAGCTGCCGCGCCAGCCCCAGCGGCAGCGCGTTGACCAGTCCGCCGTCGAGCAGGTACGCCCCCTGGTGGCTGATCGGCGGGAAGAGCAGCGGGATCGAGCAACTGGCGACCAGCGCATCGACCAGGAGGCCGTCGCGGAAGACGAACGGTTGGCCGTCGAGCACGCTGGCGCTCACCACCAGCAACTCGCGTTGCAGATCGGCGAACGTCCGATCTCCGAAGATGGTCTGGATCGCTTCGCGCAGGCCGGCCGGGTCCGCGAAGCTCTGGCGGCCCGGGCGGGGCCGGAAGACCGACCGCACCCGCATGGCCCGCGCCAGCTCCAACATCTGGTCAGGCGTGAAGCCGGCCGCGTACCCGGCCCCGACGATGCTGCCCATACTGACGCCGACGACCAGATCGGCCGGCAGCCGCAGCTCGTCGACGACCTGGAGCACGCCGATGTGCGCGAACCCGCGCGCCCCGCCGCCGCTCAGCACCAGCGCCAGGTCGAATCGCTGGGCTGCTGGCCGGTCGCTGGTGGCGGGCGCGGGCGCGAGCATACGATCCTCCGCTGAGTCAGGCCGGGTCGGCGTAGTCGGCGTCGGCGATGCGGACCTCGCGACCGGTCCGACCGGACTCCTCGACCGCCAGCATCACCGCGACGATGTGCCGCGACCACTCCGGCGTGACGGCCAGCTTCGCGCCCGTCGTGATGCTGTCCACCATCCGCACGAACTCGGCGACGAACGGGTTGACGCGCTCGACAGCGCGCTCCTCGTAGTCGCCGTTCCCTGCGACCTGGAGCCGATTGCTGTACGAGTCGAACTCGATCATCCCGTCTGTCAGGAGTATCTCGACACCGCACTGATCCTTGCCACGATTCTTGAAGCCGGCGTGGAACAGCGAGACGTTCAGCCCGTTCTTGAGCTGCAGGTAGGCCGCCGAGGCGTCGTCGGCTGCCGCGTTGTGGATCGGGTTGCCGACCCAGCCCTTGACGGCGACGACGCCGCTGCCGAGCACCCAGCAGGTCCGGTCGATCATGTGCGCGCCGTTCATCAGCCACATGCCGCCGCCGCGCGCCCGATCCACGAACCAGGGCGGGCGGGACTCGATGCCGAACGCCTTGCTCCAGACGTCGCGGGCCATGATCGGCGCGCCCAGCTCGCCGGAGGTCACCAGGCGGCGCGCCTCGACCGTCGTGGCGAAGAAGCGCTGCGAGTGGCCCACGAAGACCTGGACGCCGCCCCTCCGGGCCGCCGCCATCATCGCGTCGCACTCTTCGAGCGTGTTGGCCATCGGCTTCTCGACGAAGACGTGCTTGCCGGCCTCCAGCGCCTCGATGCCGATCTTCGCGTGCAGATCGTTCGGCAGCCCGAGCATCACCGTCGCGATGTCCTTCCGCTTGAGCATCTCGCGATAGTCGGCCAGCACCTCGCAGCCGTACTGCTCGGCGATCGGCATGGCGCGCCTAGTGTCCGGGTCTGCGATGGCGGCAAGGTGGGTGCGCTCGTCGGTGGAGACGGCGAGAGCGTGCTGAGGTGCGACGCGGCTCGCACCGATGATGCCGACGCCGAGTGTCGCGACCTGGGTCATCATGTCCCCTCCTGAAGGAGTGTCGGATTGTACTCCCAGGAGGACGCATCGCTGAGGGTTGTTCCCGAAACCGCCAACAGGAAGACGCGCCTCGGTCCCTCTCAGGACCGAGGCACGCCTTTCGCCGCTGAGCTGGTACGAGGGGCGGCTACCGCTCGCCTTCGAAGGCCGGCCCCGTCAGTACCTGTACCCACTGCGCCGGCCGTGAGCCGTCCTGGCCACGCACGCAGAACCAGAGGGTGCAGACGCGCTGGTTGTCCTTGAGCGCCATCAGGTCGCCGTCGTTGCCGCGCCGTGGCAGGTACGGGGCGACCAGCGAGGGGGCGAACGCCGTTGGCGCGACGGTGCGCCCGTCGAAGAACGCCGTGCCGGCGTCGGCCGGCACCAGCGTGACCTGCGGCGTGGCTGGATCATTCGCCTGGAAGACGCCGCCCCGGCTGCCGGGAAGGCGTCCCTCACCGTGGACGCCAGCCGTCGTGGCGCCGTAGCCATGCACGCCGGTCGGGCCGTCACCGACGACGCCCGTGCCGATGCCGTCCGCCGCGCCGTAGACGCCGGTATCCCGGGTCAGCATGAACGAAGGGATCATCGAGTCGCCGGCCAGCCCGACGACGCCGGCCGCTACCGAGCCGTTTCGCGGAGTTGGCACGCCGCCACGGCCCAACACGCCAGGCCCTGGAAAGAGCGGTCCGCCGGCCGCGCCAGCCGGCGACATGGTCAGCGTGGATTCCGCTCCCTGGCCGTAGACGCCGACGCCGGCCGTCTGGCTGAACGGGGCAACCGGCATGCCCCGGCTGCCAGCCACGCCGATGACACCGGCGGCGTGCGGCAGGCGGTCTGTGTTCGGATCGCTCTGACGGCCGCCCTGACCGACGACGCCCGGCCCCGGCGGAATCGTCGGATCGAACGTGGGCGACGGCTCGCGGTCGCCGCCGATGCCATGGACACCGATGCCGCCCAGGCCGCCCTTGCCGTCCAGACCACCATTCTCCGCGCCCGAGCCGACGCCGAGCACCCCGGTGCCGGCGTTCCCGCCGCCCTGCCCGACTACCCCGACGCCGCCAGGTGCGGCGTACGGAGCGAACCTGCTGAAGCCGCTCCCGACGATGCCGTTGACGGCGTGGAGTGGCGACCACTTGCCCGGGTCGTCCGCCCAGTCGTCCGGGTCTTCGACGTCCTGCGAGACGCCGACGAACAACATCGCATCGCCCTGAAAGTCGTCGGGCTCGTCTGGGTCCGGCTGCTCCACCCAGAGGGTCGTCATGTGGTTGGCTCGGTTGACGCGTCCGGACACCAGATCTTCGTTGCTCTCGGTTGCGCCGCTCACGGGGGCCTCCTGCGTGTGACGATACCGTCACCTGAACTGCTGCTCGACCGACCGACTCGTCAGGTCCGGGCTTCGGAGAGAAGTCGCCTGACCTGCATCGAGCATCTCAGGTTCTGGCCGCCGTGGCTGTGGCGCAACCGTCAGCTACGGTGTTCGAGAGATAACCCAAAGCGTCGCGGGAATGGTGCACGTGTCTCGCGTCGTATCGTTCCTGGGGCGCAGAGATGTTGGAGTGGATCGGCGTGCAGCCGCGTCGGGGCCTTCAGTGGCAGCCCGCGCCGATCCTCAGGCGCGAGCCGGGGTGAAGTCCTCGATCTCGTAGCGGTAGCCCTGCTCCGTCAGGAACAACTGGCGATGATCGGCGTACTCCTGATCGACGCTGTCGTGGCTGACCACGGCGTAGAAGTAGGCCTGTCCACCGTCGGCTTTCGGGCGCAGCACCCGGCCGAGCCGCTGGGCCTCTTCCTGCCGTGACCCGAACGTGCCCGACAGCTCGATGGCGACGTTCGCCTCGGGCAGATCGATGGCGAAGTTGGCGACCTTCGAGACGACGAGCCGCCTGACTTCGCCGGAGCGAAACTGGTCGTACAGCTTCTCTCGCGCGCGGTTCGGGGTCTTGCCGGTGATGATGGGCGCCTTGAGCACGTCCGAGACGGTCTCGAGCTGATCGAGGTACTGTCCGATGATCAGGACGTGATCCTTCCGGTGCCGCTCCAGCAGGTGCAGCATCGCCAGCAGCTTGTCGGGATTGGTGGCTGCGACACGGTACTGCTGGCGCGTTTCCGCGCTGGCGTACTCCATTCGCAACCCGCGCGACATCGGCACTCGGACCTCGGTGCAGACAGCCGGGGCGATCCAGCCCTGGGCCTCCAGGTCTTTCCAGGGGGCGTCGAACTTCTTGGGGCCGATCAGCGAGAAGACGTCTTCCTCGTTGCCATCCTCGCGGATCAGCGTGGCAGTCAGCCCGAGCCGTCGGCGCGATTGGATCTCCGCCGTGATACGGAAGACCGGGGCCGGCAGCAGATGCACCTCGTCGTAGACGATCAGCCCCCAGTTCTCACGGGTGAACAGGTCCAGGTGCGGATAGGTGTCCTTCTGCCCCTTCGAGCGGGCCGTCATCACCTGGTAGGTCGCCAGGGTGATCGGGCGGATCTCCTTCCGCTCGCCGGTGTATTCGCCGATCATGTCGGGCGTGGCCGACGTCCGCGACAGGAGCTCGCGCTGCCACTGGCGGATGGCCGAGATGCCCGTACACATGATCAGCGTGCTGGTCCGGGCGCGGGCCATCACGCCCAGGCCGATGAGCGTTTTGCCAGCACCGCAGGGCAGCACCAGGACGCCGCTGCCGCCGCGCGGGCCGCCACCGCTCCAGAAGGCGTCGATGGCGTCTCGCTGGTAGCCGCGTAGCGCGAAGCTGGCGGTTCCCCTGGCCGTGTGGCCGTTGGTCGATTCGAGCAGGTCGAGGGCGAGCGGCGAACCGTCCGCGTAGCCCGCCAGATCCTCGACCGGCAGACCGGCCTTGAGCAACGCCTGCTTGAGCCGGCCGCGCTCGCCGACCGGCACCAGCGCACGGCGCTCGTCCTGCTGCTCGCCGAGGTGGGTGCTGAGGCGGGCGTTGCGGCGCACCTGTTCGAGGATGTCTGGCTCGTCGGTCTCCAGCGTGAGACCGTCCGGACCGTGCATCAGCCGCAGCCGTCCGTAGCGTCCCATCAGGTCGCGTACGTCGGCCAGGACGTTGCCAGGGATGTCGTACTTCGAGTAGGTCTGAAGCGTATCGAGGACGGACTCGACGGACAACCCGGCCGCGCAGGCGTTCCACAACGAGAGTGGAGTGACCGCGTAGGTGTGGATATGCTCGGGGCTCTTGCGTAGCTCTGCGAAGCCGGCCAGCCGGTCCCGGCACTCACCGAAGAGTGGATTGTCTACTTCGAGGAGCAGCGAGCGATCCGCCTGAACGATCAGTGGCCGGTCCGGCCGGTACCCGATGCTCATCTGCGCGGCTTCTTTCCGTTGCGAGGCCGTCCGATCATCATGTCCAGGGCCTGGATGAAGTCCAGACGAGTTTCGTCTGACTCATCGAAGGGATCGTACTCGTCATCGTCGAGCTCCGAAGCAGGTTCGCCAAGCTCGATGCGGTGGATCTTCAGGAAGTCGATTTCGACGTCTCGGCCGGTGCTGACGAGTTCGGCATGGAGCTCATTCGAGTGCAGATCGATGGGGAGCATCTCGTCGGTCTTCTGCTTCCCAGCCGAACTGTGGGTGACGTAGATCACTCGATCTTCGTGTTCTGCCTGCCGTACCAAACGCCTGATCTCCTTCGGCGCGAGCGGGCGGCTGTTGATGACTTGCAGCACGCTCTTCCCGGCGGGACTGGGCGTGACCTTCTTCTCGGCCTCGGCCCGCACCGGCAGATGGCCGGCCTTTCGCAGCGCGGCGATCACGTCGTCAGGGCTGTTCCCCTGCACAAAGGCGACGCCCGGCACGACGTCCACCCAGGCGAGATCCTTGAGCTTGGCGTTTCTTCGAAGCTCGTCGAGCAGCTCCGGCACGTCCGTCTGAACGAACGTCGACGCCGCTCCGACCTTGATCCGACCGTAGCGCGCCGACTGATCGTCGATCAGGCGCTCGATCGTGGCGGGCAGCGGGACACGTGAGCCTTGGGTCAGCTTCTCACGGATCTTGGCCGGCGTCAGCCCCTCGTTCAGCGCGCGACTGATCGACTGCGCCGAGATGCGAAACACGGAGGCGCCCTGGTTCGACTCAAGATTGGCGATCTGCCAGAGGTCGACCAGCGCGTCGATGTGCAGGTTGGGTGGGGCGACGATGGTGCGGTCTGGCTGGACAATCCAGGAATCCTCCCAGGGCGGGAGGGCCGTCGATGAGACCTTCGGATTCGGATCGACGGCGGCATACATGGCGGACGGAAACATGACCGCGTCAACGCCATCGGCCGTCGTCCCGTGCACAAGCACCAGCCGCCCGAGATCGTTCTTGACGACCGGATAGGGCGTCCCCGACAGACCCACAAGCTCGGGCTTGAAGGTGATGGGCCAGGTGAACTGCGACCACGCCTCGACGGACGCAGCGGTCACCCAGGTGTCGGTGGGCATGCTTTTCAGGAGGAGTAGCACCCGTGCGAGCGGGCTGTCCGTAAGCTGGTACAGGCCGCCCCGGTCCAGCACAACGGTATTGACCGACAGCAGTCCCATGAGGACGCGCTGAAACAGTTGCTTCGGCGGCCCGTCTCCCAGTCTGGCGGCGGTGACGGGTGGCTGGGCCAGCGATCCCGGCCGGCCGGCCGGGGTCAGCAGTCCGCTGGCGTTCGCCGCGAGCCAGAGCTGTGCCAGGTACGACTCGTTGGAGTTGCCGATGAGCTTGCCGAGGGCGGTCAGGCTGCGCTTGTACGGCTGTCCATCCTGCCTCCACTCGCATTGCCCCGTCGCCACGAAGCCGACAAGATGGCCGAGGTCACGCAGAAACGGCCCGATGTTGGGGCTATCGCTCGTGGCAACATCGGCTGGCTCAAGTCGCGGCGGCACGAGCGCGACTCCATCCAGCGAGCCTTCGCCCGAGAACGCCGAGCGCACGTCGGCCGGGATGAAGTATGAGGTCGGGGTCCAGTAGGCGTTGTACTGTGCGTCTCCAATCAGGAGGGCGCAGCGCATCAACTCAGTGACTGGATCGGGCGTCTCATTTTTCTGGGCTCCGAGCCAGATCGCATCCACGGTCCAGTATGCTCCGCCGTAGTAGTAGTGGCCAGACGGCTTGAAGCGTCCGTGCAGCTCATCCAGCGTGATGGCTGAACGCCGCTCGACGATCTCCGCAAACAACTGCTGCGCCCCAGCCGACAGGCTCCGAACCAGCGCTCGACACCGGTCGGGATCGGTCAGAAGTGCATTGAGGGCGGCGACGCGGTCGTCCTTGCGCGTCGGCGCATTGCGGATGCCCGCCGACGAACACATCCGTCCGACGACGTCGCTGTTGAGCGGCCTGAGGCGGTCGATGAGCTTCCGTTGCCGCGCCGACGGCAGGACCGCGACGGCCGCCGGATACGTTTCGACGTAACCGCTCCTGGCATCGGCCTTGAAGTCGAGCAGCCCCATCAGCCGTTGGTCCTGAAGCAAGGTCAGCAGGAGGTCGTCGGGAACGCGCCCCTTCAGGTCCGCAAGCAGGTCTGACCAGGACGCGCGGAGGTTCGGTCTGGTGGCCAGCCAGTCAAGTATCTGGATCTGGGCGACGCCCAGCTCGGCCAAGGCGACGATCACCGATGATGGTGTGGAAAGCGCCTCGGTGAGACTCTTGTCATTCGAGCGGAAGGACGGGGGGACGTTGCGCCGCTCGACGAGCGTGGCTCGCTCGCTCGCAGTCATCCGTCTCAGCAGGTCTGAAAGCTGCACGGTCCGTACACCTCCCCGTCAGTCGCCGAGGCACCCCGACAGTTGACTCTATTGTGACAGAATGGTAACCCTGCGCCTGCGTACAGTTCGCTTGTTGGGACACGGCGGGACGCGGCGCCTCGTGTAGCGCCTCCGAAGCATGGTATCGTCCCGCCACCCGGATGTCAGGGCCGATGTCCGCATGATGCTGGAGCGCGCACGTGCCGATCATCGGTCTGTTGAAGGCGAAGACTTACCGCGACTCCGTGGCGCTGATGGTGTTGAGCAGCGCCCTGTCCGAGACCGCTGGCGTCGTGCAAGCGTCGGCCATGATGGGCACGCCGGCCAACCTGGAGATCATGCACGCCACGGGCCTCCTGACGCCTGACTGTGCACGGGCCGGGCCAAACGACCTGTGCATCGGGCTTGAGGTTTCCGACGCTGCCTTCGCGGCGTCGGTGCTGGCCGAGGCTGAGCGTCTGCTGGCCGCTGCTGGCGGATCGGCCGGCGGCGCGGGGGTGGGCGGTTCGACCGCGCGCCAGCCGAGGACGCTGCGGTCCGCTGCGCGGGCGCGAGCGGATGCCAACCTTGCGTTGATCTCCGTGCCGGGCGAGTACGCCGCCCTGGAGGCCCGAGCTGCGCTGGCCGCCGGCCTGCACGTCTTCCTGTTCAGCGACAACGTCTCCCTGGCAGACGAGGTGGCGCTCAAGCAGGAGGCTGCTGAACTCGGGCTGCTGGTGATGGGGCCGGACTGCGGGACTGCCATCGTCGGCGAAGCGCCGCTGGGCTTCGCGAACGCCGTCCGCCGTGGCCCGATTGGCGTCGTCGGATCGTCTGGGACCGGGCTGCAAGAGATCACCAGCCAGATCCACCGCCTGGGGGGCGGGGTCTCTCATGCGATCGGGACGGGTGGCCGTGACCTCTACGGCGCTGTGGGCGGTCGAACGTTTCTCGCGGCTATCGATGCGCTGGCCGTCGACCCGGCTACGCAGGTGCTCGTCGGGATCGCCAAGCCGGGCGATGCCGCCGTTGAGCGCGCGGTGCTCGACCGGCTGGCCGCCACGGGCAAGCCGTCGGTCGTCTACTTCCTCGGCGGGGCCGATGCCGCCGCGGCGACCTCCCGTTCGGTGACCCTTGCCGTCGATCTCGAGCACGCGGCACGGTGCGCCGTGGCGTTGGCGAACGGCGAGCCTCCGCCACCGCCCCCCGATCCCGACGAGGCCGAGGGCGTGGCCCGCCAGATCGTGATGGGCCTGTTGCCGAAGCAGCGCGCCGTGCGCGGGCTGTTCGCCGGCGGAACGCTGGCACAGGAGGCTGCGTCCGCCGTCAGCCGGGCGCTGGGCGTCGCCTCGCTGGCCGATGGCGCGAGCCGAGCGGGCGAGGTGCTGAAGATCGGGCCGCACGGCATCCTCGATCTCGGCGACGACGCCTACACGCGCGGCCGGCCGCATCCCCTGATCGATCCACGCCTGCGAAACGCCGAGCTGACCGCCGAGGCCGCGCGCGACGAGGTCGGGCTCATCCTGCTGGACGTGATCCTCGGAACCGGCTCGCATGCCGACCCGGCCGGTGCGCTGACGCCGGCCGTGCTCGATGCTCGCGCGATGGCCCAGGCGCGCGGCGCGTCGCTGGAGATCCTGGCGTCGCTGTGCGGCACCGAAGACGATGCCCAGGGGTACGGTCGGCAGCGGGCGCTCCTGGAGGATGCCGGGGTGCGCGTGGTCCGTTCGTCGAGCCTGGCGGCGGCGGTGGCCGGGCGGGTCGCCGCGCTGCTGGCGGAGGTGGAGGGGTGAGCGGCGATCTGACGACAAACGCGGCGAGCCGCCTGCTGGCGGCGGGGCCGCGCGCCATCAATGTCGGCGTCGGGCAGTTTGGCGACGCCGTGCGGCCCTGGGATCCGAACATCGTGACCGTCGACTGGCGGCCGCCGAGCGGTGGGCCGCTGGTGCTGGAGGCGTTGCGGCAACTGGCGGAGCCGGCCACAGCCGCCCGCATCGAGGCTGCCAACGCTCGTGTGGTCGCCGCGCTGATGGCGGCGCGCCCCTATCTGGTGGACGTGCGCCCCGCCCGCGATGTGGTGCCCGAGCTGCGAGATCGCGTGCTGCTGCACGCCGGGCCGCCGCTGAGCTATCCCGATATGACCGGCCCGATGCAGGGCGCGGCTGTCGGGGCGGCGCTCTACGAAGGGTGGGCCGAGACGCCCGAGGCGGCCGAAGCGCTGCTGGCGTCGGGCGGCGTCGACTTCCTGCCGTGTCACCGCGCGGGCGGGGTCGGGCCGATGGGTGGCATCACCTCGGGCACGATGCCGCTGCTCTTCGTGGAGGAGCGCACGAGCGGCTGGACGGCGTTCTGCACCTTCAACGAGGGCGTGGGACGGGTGCTGCGGTTCGGAGCGAACGGCCCTGAGGTCATCGAGCGGCTGCGCTGGCTGCGTGACGTGGCTGGCCCGGCGCTCGGGTCGGCGCTGCGCCAGGGAGCGGGCGTCGATCTGCGGGCGATCATGGGTCGCGCGCTGACCATGGGCGACGAGATGCACCAGCGGAACATCGCGGCCACGCTGCTGCTGCTCCGAGAAGTCGCGCCGCTGCTGGCGCGGGCCGGCCTGCCGGCCGACCAGCAGGCATCGGTGGTGCAGTTTATGGGCCAGACCGACCAGTTCTTCCTGAACGTTGCGATGGCCGCGTGCAAGGCTATCGCGGATGCTGCGCACGCCGCGGGCGCTGAGAGCAGCATCGCGACGGCGCTCTGCCGGAACGGCGTCGAGTTTGGCGTGCGGCTCGGGGCGACCGGCGACCGCTGGTACACCGCGCCCGTCAACACGCCGAAGGGCCTGTACTTTGGCGGCTACACGGCAGCGGACGGCAACCCGGACATCGGCGACTCCGCGATCACAGAGACAGTGGGCGTCGGGGCGTTCAGCATGGCCGCCGCGCCGGCCGTGGTGCCGTATGTCGGTGCGGGAGGCTTCGGGGACGCCATCGCGATCAGCAACGAGATGCTGGAGATCACGGTTGCCCGCAACCCGGACTTCGCCATTCCGGCCCTGGACTTCGGCGGCGCACCGACCGGCATCGACGTGCGGCTCGTGGTAGCGACGGGCATCGAGCCGATCATCAACACCGGGATCGCGCATCGACAGGCTGGCGTCGGGCAGGTGGGGGCGGGCACCGTTCGTGCGCCGATTGCCTGCTTCGAGCAGGCGGTGGTGGGACTGGCGCACGCCCTCCGCTGACCTCTGCAATCGACCCCGGGCGCTGCGCGGACGCCGTGACGTCAGCGGTTCAGGTCCGAATACGATGCTGCCGCGTATGCCACCTGTGTACGATCATCAGAGTCCGCACGAGGTGGCACGTTGATTCTCCGTTTGCTGCTCATCTTTGCGTTGAGCATCCTGGTTACGGGCTGCGGCGGTGGCAGCGACTCCGCTGCCGCGACACGCGTCGTCAGCAGCCCACCTACGCCGGCCGGCTCGCCCGCGCCTTCCACCCCCACGGCGATGATCGCACTGCTCGCGCCGACAGCCAGTCCGCTGCCCAGCCCCTCGCCGGTTGTTGTGGCCGGAAGTCCGTCACCAGTGGCCGCCGCGAGCCCGGCCGCCATCGCCCCGCCGGCCAGCCCGGCCGCTGCCTCGGCGCCGGCCAGCCCAGATGCGAGCCCAGTCGCGGCGGCAGGGGTCTCGGCCACTGCCGTGGCGGCGGGCAGCGCTGGCGTCGCCCGCTATCAGATCGTGCAGGACAAGTCTGAAGCCCGCTACCGCGCCCGCGAGACGTTCGTGAACCAGCCTGGGCTGGCGGAAGCTGTGGGCCGCACGAACGAGATCGACGGCGACATCGTCATGGACGGCCCGGGCCAACTGCGCGGTCAGATCGTGGGTATGCGCATCGACCTGCGGACGCTCGTGAGCGATCAGACGCGTCGTGACAACTTCATCAAGCAGAACACCCTCCAGACGGCCCAGTTCCCGTACGCGGAGTTCCGGTCGAACGGTCCAGCCGGCCCGGGCTCGGTCCAGCCGGGGCAGGAAGCGACGTTCCAGATTCCTGGGGTCATGACCATCAAGGGGCAGGAGCGTCCGATTGTCTGGGAGGCCCGGGCAAAACTTGACGGAACGACGCTCGTCGGCGTAGCGACGGCCCGCATCAAGCTGACCGATTTCGGGCTGGAGCCGCCGCGCCTGGCGATCCTCAGCGTCGAGGACGAGATGACCTGGGAGATCGACCTCGTCGCCGAGCTGGATGTCTGAGCGTTTGACGCGAGCCTACGACGAGCCGGGCAGCAACGGGATATTGGCCATGTAGGCCAGCCCGAAGCCGATGGCGGCGCCGGCCACCAGCAGCAGCAGCAGGACGATGAGGAGCGTCAGGCCACCGTTGCGCCGCGCGCGCGGCTCGCTGGGCAGCGGGGCGAGTTGTTGCGGCGTGGGCCGCGCCGGCATCGGCGACGGCGCCGTCGGAGCGTCGGCGGGGACGGCAGCCGGCGGGTAGGGCGTGGTCGGCGGTGGCGGGACCGGCAGGCCCGGCGCCGTCGGCATCTCGGACATCGACGGATCGTAGGCGACGGATGCTGGCAACTGGTTCGTCGGTGCGAGGTCTGGCCGCTCGGCGCGGACCGTCTCGAAGGATGCGTCATTCAGAGCCGGGATGCCGCGCGCCGTGTCAGTCTCGTCGCGCTCGTGGTCGCGCACCCGAGCGACGACCAGCGAGATGTTGTCCGGGCCACCTCGGTTGTTCGCAAGGTTGACCAGCGAGGCCACCGAGTCGGCGGGCCGCAACCGCTGCACGTAGGCCAGGATCTCATCGTCGCTGACGAGTCCGTGCAGGCCGTCCGAGCAGATGACGACGAAGTCGCCGGGCGTCAGCTCGGCCTCGTAGGAATCAACCTGGACATCGGGGCGTAACCCGAGCGCCCGGGTGATGATGTTCCGGCGAGGGCTGACACGGGCCTGCTCGCGCGTCATGCGGCCGGCCTCGACCTCTTCGGCAACCCACGAGTGGTCCCGTGTGAGCGGCCGAATCGTGTCGCCGTGGACGATGTAGGCGCGGCTGTCGCCCACGTGCCCGACCACCACCCGGTGCTCGAAGAGGACGGCTGCCGTGAGGGTACTGCCCATGTGATCGCGGCCCGTGGCCCCGGCGCCGGCCTCGAAGACCTCGGAGTTGGCCTGCACGACGGCCAACCGCAAGGCCTCCATCGGGTCCATACCGTTGGTCTCGTAGAAGAGGCGATGCGCCACCTGCACGGCCAGCCTGCTGGCCTCTTCGCCGGCAGCGTGGCCGCCCATGCCGTCGGCCACGGCGCAGAACAGCCCCTTGCTCGACGCCAGCGCGCTCTCGGGCGGCTCGCAGAGGACGCTGTCCTCGTTGCCGGTCCGGACCCGCCCGACCACGGATAGCTGCCCGACGTCGATACGCGGGCCGTCGGTGGCCGCGTTGACGTACTCTCCTGGCCGATCGGTCACTCGTGCTCCCTGTCAGGCGTCTGCCCGCGCAATTCCCGTCCAGGCTCAGCAGTGTGAGGCTGACGCCCGCGTCGTTACACCGAGTATAGGTTGCCTGTCGCCGTTCCTACTAGCAACTAGGTGACACTCCCAGGGGGATTGCACGTTGATGTCGTCGTGCGGCGGCGTCGGGGCTTGAAAGCCCCGCCTACGATCCTGCAGTCGCTGCGCGACGCTCCAGTCGCACCAGTGCCTGCCGTTCCCGACGGCCGTCGCGCAGCGACGGCATGACTGTAGGCGGGGACTTCAGTCCCCGACCGCCCGTTCCATGATGCATCGGGTACACCAGTGAACATGCAATCGCCCTGGTGACACTCCCGACCGCCTGAGACGTGGCCGTATACTCCCGGCCGCGATGTCCGATGCCATCCACCAGCGGGTGACGCCCCCCGTCGCCGCGCCATCCGAGCCGCACGCCGGCCGTGCCGTGTCCACCGTCCGGCGGCGCGTTGTGCGGAGCGCGGTGGCGCGCCTGTTTGGCGCGTGGCCCGAGATCGCGCTCGGGGTGCTGGCCTGCGTGCTGTACCTGCCCATCGTGTCCCGGGTGCTGATCCTTGGACCGGACGCCGTCGAGTATCTCGACATTGCGCGGCGGCTGGCGGCGGGCCAGGGTTTCCTGCTGGGCGTCAAAGCGTTTCACTTTGGCGGCACGGACGTGCTCCATCACGGGCTGGCCGAGCGCCCTCCGCTCTTCCCGATCCTGGTCGCGCTGCTGCTGAAGTTGGGCTTCGAGTCGGTGGCGGCGCAGGTGCTCAACGCCGTACTGAGCGGGCTGTCGGTGACGCTGGTGGCCCTGATCGGGCGGCAGCTGTTCGGGCGGGAGGTCGGGGTGCTGGCGGCGCTGTTGACCATCGTGACGCCACTGGTCACCGAGCGCATGCTCTGGCCGATGACCGAGGCGCTGGCGATCGGCCTCTCGTTGCTGGCGACCTACCTGATGATGCAGCGCGTCGAACGGCCATCGGTGCGGACGTCTGGCCTGGCCGGTGTCGTGCTCGGGCTGGCCTACCTGACCAGGCCGACGGTGCTGTCGTTGGTCGGTGCGTTGGCGGTGACGGCGATGATGCTGGCCGCCCGGCGGCGCGACGTCATCCGACCGCTGCTGGCCTACGCGGCCGGCGTCGGCCTCTCGTTCGTTCCGATCTCGGCCTACAGCATCGTGACGCGCGGCTCGCTCTTCTACTCCGGACAGACCTACCTCTACGCGCTCTACAAGGATCCGGAGGTCATGGAGTTCGGCTTCCAGAAGCCGCTGCCGACCGCCGCGCAGTTCATCTCTGAGAACAGCGCGCTGGTGCTGCGGACGATAGGCGAGACGTTCTCGTCCTATGCCTACTTGCTGTTCGCCGAGTGGGAGCTGATGCTGCCGTTGGCGCTCGGCTGGCCGATGGTCGTCTGGGCGCTGGCCCGGCGCGAGTACCCACGCGCAGCCGTCGTGCCGCTGGTCGTCGCCGTCACAAACTTCGCCTTCTACGGTCTGACGTGGTCCACGTTTCAAGACCGCTATCTGCTGCTGACGATGCTGCTGCTGTTCCCGTTTGTCGTGGACGGGCTGCGGCGGCTCCGACTGGACCGTCTGCCGCTTCCGACACCTGGACGAGCAACGGCCCGGCCGGGGCCACGACTCGGGCTGACCCATCTGATCGTCGTCGGCGCGTTGGTGCTCTGGACCCCGCATCTGATCCGGCAGTATCGCGGCGAGTTTCGCTACGGCGAGCTGCCCGTTGGAACGCGCAAGGATGAGGGGCTGGTCTGGACTGCGCCGCCACGCTGGGTCCGCGACGGCGACCTGATGCGCGTCGTCAACTGGGTCAATACCCGGACGGAGCCGCTGGCCGTGCTGGCGCACGCGCAGCCGTGGCCATTTACCTACTTCACGGGACGCCCCGCCACGCTGTTGCCGGTGAACCTCGGGCCCGACCGGCTGCGTGAGCTGTTGGTGAGCTATCAGGTGGACTACGTGCTGCTCGACGGACGTGACCGCGAGCGCCGTCGCTACCTGGACATGCTCGAAGACCTGGAACCGGCGGGCGTGACCGATGTCAGCCTCGGCGCGTACCGCATCTTCGACGTGCGGGCGTTGCGTCGGCAGCCCTAGAACAGACGGGCTGCCGGCGTCCGCGCCGGTCCGGCGCAACGCTTTCAGAGCAGTTCGAGACCAGGTGGACCGGTCACGATTAAATTATGGCAATGACCCTGGGGGGTGGTATCCTTGGTCATCCCCGAAGCGCCGCGATTTCCCTGGTGCGGTCGTGTCTCCGCTCCGCCCAGGCTGCCCGTGATCTCCCGAGTCCGACCTCGCTCTGGTAGGTTCGTGTGACTCTCTCCGAACACCCCGTATCCTCGTTGCCCTCCGTCAGCGCCGACCGCCCGCGGCCGCCGCGTCGGCCAGTTCGTGCTGCCGGCGATGCAGGACATGACGACGCGCTGAGTCCTGGTGACGCTGCCGGCTCAGAGCTGACGCTCGCGGGGTTGGAGGCGTGCTCGCGAGCGGAGATCGAGGCAATCGCCTCCAGCGTCGGCGTCTCCGACGTCGAAGGGTCGCGTACCACCGAGCTGGTGTTCCGGATCCTGCAGGCGCAGGCCGAGCGGCAGGGGAACATCTTCGCCGGCGGCGTTCTCCAGATCGTCGACGAGGGCTTTGGCTTCCTGCGGCAGGAGCGGCTGCTGCCGGGGCAGGCTGATGTCTACGTCTCGCAGTCGCAGATCCGGCGTTTCGGGCTGCGGACCGGGGACTGGGTGACGGGCCATGTGCGGCCGCCAAAAGAGGCTGAGAAGTACTTCGGGCTGCTGCGGGTGGAGGCCGTCAACGGCCAGATTCCGGACATCGCCCGCCAGCGCCCGCACTTCGACGCGCTGACGCCGATCTTCCCCCGCGAGCACCTGATCCTCGAAACCGAGCCGCGCGTGCTCACTCAGCGGCTGATCGACCTGATCTCGCCCATCGGCAAGGGGCAGCGCGGCCTGATCGTCTCGCCGCCGAAGGCCGGCAAGACGACGATCCTCAAGCGCATTGCCAACGGATTGTCCGTCAACCATCCCGACGTCCACTTGATGGTGGTGCTGGTCGGCGAACGACCCGAGGAGGTCACCGACTTCAAGCGGTCGGTCCGCGCCGAGGTCGTGTCGTCCACGTTCGACGAGCCGGTCGAGGATCACATCACGGTGGCCGAGATGGCGCTGAACCGGGCGAAGCGGCTGGTTGAGACGGGCCGCGACGTGGTGATCCTGCTGGACTCGATCACCCGGCTGGCACGCGCCTACAACATGGCCGTCCCGCCGAGCGGTCGGACGCTGAGCGGCGGTATCGACCCGGCCGCCGTCTACCCACCGAAGCGCTTCTTTGGCGCGGCGCGCAAGGTGGAAGAGGGCGGCAGCCTGACGATCCTCGCGACCTGCCTCGTGGACACCGGGTCACGGATGGACGACGTGATCTACGAGGAGTTCAAGGGCACGGGCAACATGGAGCTGCAGCTCGACCGCCGGCTGGCGGAGCGGCGCATCTTCCCGGCCATCGACGTACAGAAGTCGAGCACGCGCCGCGAAGAGCTGCTGCTGGACGAACAGACGCTCCGGCTGGTCTGGACGCTGCGCCGCATGCTGACCCAGGTCGGTCAGAACGAGAGCGCCGAGCTGCTGCTGACGCGCCTGTCGAAGACCGCCAGCAACCGCGAGTTCCTGGCGACGATGGCGAAGGCCGAGGTCTAGAACCTCGGCCTAGCGGGCGGGGCCCTCGCGAAGGATCGTCACGCGGCGATACTGCGTGCCGTAGGTCTTCGCTTCCTTGGCGTCTGGCAGCCAGATGTCGATGGCCTCGCCCCTGATGCCGCCGCCGATGTCCTCGGCCACGAAGGTGACGCCATCGTACCCCTCGATGGTGAGCGTCGAGCCGATGGGGATCACCTTCGGGTCAACGGCCACCACGCCCCAGCGCGTGCGGGTGCCGCTGTACGTCCTGGCCCCGACCGGCACGCCGCCGATGCCATCCGCGTAGGCGGTGATCTTCGCGATGAAGGTGCGCTGCCCCTCGGTGTTCGACATGGCGCGGACGGTCGTGCTCGGCGCAAGGTAGCGAGCGACGCCCCAGCCTGTGGTCGACGCGCCGACGCTGATCTGATACCAGTCGTCGTCGCCGTCGTTGACGGGGCCGGCGATGATCTGCACCAACGCGCCTTCGTTGGCCGTCGTCAGGATGCGGTGGCTCATGCCCGGGCCGCCGCGAACGCGCAGACCGCGCCCTTCGGTGCCGGTGACGATGGCGGACTGGCCGGGCTGCAAGGCGTCGGCCGCGGTGGCGGCCTGGGCGTTGGATGTCTCGGCTTGAGCGTGTGTTGTTGGAGCGGGAGAGAGCATGGAAGCCGCCATCACCAGGAGCATGGCGGTGAGCAGTGCGTGCAAGCGAATAGATCCCCTCTGGGTGGGCTGGCCGACGGAAGCCTCGCGCACGCGCGGACTGTCCTGGGGCCGAGGGTCGCGATGCCAGCCGCTCGCCTGCACGGTCACAGACGCACGTGCTGCATGCCAACCCGGTGCCGAGTTCATCGACACGCCGTGTTCCTCCCCTGCGATCGCCCCGATGCGCGTCGAATCTCGGGCCAACAACCGGAGAGCGGCCCTCGCGTATCGGGTGAGCGCGGCTTACGGGGTTAGCTGACGGGTTCGGACGGGAGTCGCCCTACCGGCGCACACAACTCACAGCAGGCTCTCGCCTGTCGCTCTGCCGCAATGCTCCGGATTCACCCCAAATGCGTGGTTCCCCCGCTCCTCGTCTGGGAGGATTCAGCCTGACGCATCGCTTCGGGATGTACCCAACATCCCTCGTGACGAGCGGAGTCTACGGGATGATGCTCGCCCTGTCAAGGAGAAACGGCCCCGTGGGGGCGTACGGGACGGAATCAACGGTCGATCGCCCGTTTTGCTGGTTCAACGCGTCCAGACAGCGGTGTCCGATGCGCCGATGCGTGACGAATCGGTCAGGCCCAGCATGTGCAAGATGCGTCTGCGCGAATTGTCCACATTAAGCCTTGATGAACTCGACCAGTGGCCACCCGACGCGGTACACTCGACTGGGGTGTTTCTCGTCAGTTCTCGTCGCGGGGGCGGTGGGAACAGGGCGTCACCCAGGTCCGTTGTATGAAGTGACGGCCCAGGACAGGCCTCGGCCGCCGGTACAGGTGCTCGATTTTAGGAGAGCTTACACGCCCTGGCACGGCGTGTGCGCCACAGGCGGACCGAGCTGTGCCCGGCTGAGAGTGTCAAATGATGAACGGCGAATCCAAGCCCTCGCTCCGTCCACTCTTGTTTGTTGTCCTGTTTGGCGTGCTCGTCACCTCGGTGGTGACGGCCTTCCGGTCGGGGCTGGTGCAGGTCGCCGTGCGGTGGCCGGAAGATCAGCCGACCGCGCCGCTGCTGGCCGCCCTGCTCGGGCTGTCGCTGGCGTTGCTCGCCCTCTATCTCTTTGTCAGTGGACGCCGCGCGGCTTCTCGCCCGCACGATCCGCCGATGGCCGCTGGTGGCGCGCCGCGCACGCCCACGCGCCCATCCCGCATCGGCCTGGTCGCCGAGCGCCCGCCGACGCGGTTCACCGACGTGGCTGGCGCGGACGAGGCCAAGGAAGAGCTCTCAGAGGTCGTCGAATTCCTGCGTGAGCCGGAGCGCTTCCACGCGGTCGGCGCGCGCATCCCGCGTGGCGTCCTGCTGGTCGGGCCTCCGGGCAACGGTAAGACGCTCCTGGCGCGGGCGGTGGCTGGCGAGGCAGGTGTGCCGTTCCTGCGGGCGTCCGGCTCCGACTTCGTCGAGATGTACGTGGGCGTGGGCGCATCCCGCGTGCGAGACCTGTTCAAGGCGGCGCGCGAGCACGGTCGGAGCATCATCTTCATTGACGAGATCGACGCGGTCGGTCGGCGGCGCGGCGGCCCCAGCGGCCACGCCCACGAGGAGCGCGAGCAGACGCTCAACCAGCTGCTGGTCGAGATGGACGGGTTCGACCTTCGCTCGCGGGTGATCGTGGTGGCCGCCACGAATCGCCCGGACGTGCTGGACCCGGCGCTCTTGCGCCCCGGCCGCTTCGACCGCCAGGTGCGGCTCGATGCCCCCGACGCGGCGGCGCGCCGTCACATCCTCTCCCTGCACGCTCGCGGCAAGCCGTTCGCCGAGGGTGTGGATCTTGAGGCGGTGATCCCGCAGACGACGGGCCTCTCTGGCGCGGACCTTGAGAACCTGCTGAACGAGGCGGCGATCCTGACGGCGCGTGCCGGCCGTACCCGCATCGAGATGAACGACCTGGAAGAGGCGCTGGACCGCGTGACCGCCGGGCCGCGCCGCAAGGGCCGCAGCCTCTCCGACCGCGAGCGCAAGGTGACGGCCGTCCACGAGCTGGGCCATGCGCTGGTGGCACACCTGCTGCCGGAGTCCGACCCGGTCCAGAAGGTGACCATCGTCTCGCGCGGCCAGATGGGCGGCTACACCCGCATGACGCCCGGAGAAGACCGCAAGATGTGGTCGCTGCCCCAGTTCAAGGCGGCGATGGCCGCTGCGCTCGGCGGGCACGTGGCCGAGGAGCTGGTCTTCGGGCAGGTGACGACGGGTGCATCCAACGACCTCAAGAAGGCGTACAGCATCGCCCGGGCGATGGTCTGCGATTACGGCATGAGTCCGATCCTCGGTGCGCTGGCGGTTGGCAGCGAGGACGACGGTCGCTTCTACCGCTCCTACGGTGAGCACCTCGCCGAGAAGATCGACAACGAGCTGCATCGGCTGGTTGACGAGGCGCGCGCCCTGGCGATCGGTCTGCTGCAGCCGCGCCTGGAGACGCTCAAGAAGGCGTCTGACGAGCTGCTGGAGCTGGAGACCATCGACGGCAAGGCGATGGCCCGCCTGTTCGGGCCGCGCCCGACGACGACGCCACAGCTGCCGCCCGTCCGCCTGGTGCCCGACGCACCGACGCCGCTGCCGCGGCCCGTGGCCGCGTCGAAGCCCGCGCGCCGGGCCTGGGCGCCCGCGCTGGCGGCCCTGCCGTTCACGCTGAGCGTGCAGTGGCGGCGGCGACGCAAGCCAGCCCCGCCGACCCTCGCCGAAGCCTGAGGCGTGGGTCGTGGGTCGTGGGTCGTGGGTCGTGGGTCGTGGGTCGTGGGTCGTGGGTCGTGGGTCGTGGGAATAATGGGATGAAAGCGCGCGACTTGCAGGTGTCATCCTGAGCGCAGCGAAGGATCTCACCCGCTGACCGTCAACGCTCGTGTCACCCTGCGACGTTAGCTTGTGCTTCACGCTCCGAGCGTCAATGCTCCCGTTACCCGCTGACCGTCGATGTTCGCGTCAGCGGGTGAGGTCCTTGGCTGCGCTCAAGATGACATGGGGAGTTGCGTGCTTGCTACGATGCCACAGCACACGTCAGCAAGTGACTCTGCTGGCGTGAATCGCAGGGTCGCTCGGGATGACGGGGGAAGCGTCGAGTGACCCGACCCGGTCGTTCACGACTGACCGGCCAGTATTACGCATCCACGATCCCACGATCAGTAGTCGATGCGGCCCTTCGGCGCTTCGCCGCCGCGCTCGTCGACGCATGCCGTGCACGGGCAGATCGTTCTGAGCATCCGGAACGTGTAGATCCCCAGGCTGTGGCCGTCGCCCCAGACGGGCGTCACGCCGTAGCGGCCCGTCAGGTTGATGTCGTTCATGATGGTCTGGCCGGGCTTGAACATGGGAAGGCTGGAGAGCAGCCCGGGCATGCCGCCCTCGCCGCTGCACTCGGCGCACGGGCAGCGCCAGCGGAGGTACTCCCAGCCCATCGACGATTCGTGCTCGTCAGCCCAGCGGACGAGCAGTCGTTGACGGTCGCGGTCAAGCTCGATGTAGGTCGGGATGAAGTTCAGCGGCGTCGTGCTCATACTCCAGTGAGTGTACCCGAGCGACCGTGACACGGCCCTCTTGCCATCGGACAGGGCCGGATTGCCATCGGACGGGGCTGCAGCGGCCAGGCAGCCGACCGGCTACCATCTCGCCAACCGAGCCGGGATGCTGGAGGGCCGCTGTGGAGATTTTTCGGGCGCGCCGGGTCATCGCGTTGACCGATGCCGAGCCAGAGGCGTTCGTGGTGGCGGGCGAGCGGATCGTGGCCGTCGGTGTGCTGGCGGACCTCCGCGCACGCTTCCCTGAGGCTGCCGTCGCGGACCTGGGGGATGGCGCGATCGTCCCCGGCTTCAACGACGCGCACATTCACCCGTCCATCGTGGCCGAAGACCTGCTCAACCTCGACGTGTCGGCCGGCGTGGTCGGCTCACTGGCCGAGTTGACGCGCGCCGTGCTCGATCAGGCGGTGCGGATGCCGCCCGGCTCCTGGATTCGCGCCAGCCGCTACGACGACGCCAAAATGGCCGAGGGACGGCTGCTGACCCGCTGGGATCTGGACGAAGTCGCGCCCGATCATCCGGTGCTGGTGGTGCAGGTGGCGGGCCACTGGGGCGTGGTCAACTCGAAGGCGCTGGAGTTGGGCGGACTGACCGACGATTCGGTGGCCCCGGAGGGCGGGGAGTACGGTCGGGACGCGGCCGGGCGGCTCAACGGCGTCCTCTACGAGCGTGGGCTGTTCGAGTTCGCCTACCCGGCCGTCGCCAACGGCCCGACGATCGTGCCGGCCGCCACGCTGGAGGATCGGCTCGGCGGCCTGGAACGCGCCCTGGCCATGTTTCACGCGGCCGGCCTGACCTCGCTCGGTGATGCGCTCGTTGGCCCGCGCGATCTCGAGCTGTACCAGGAGGCGCGGCGGCGCGGCATCCTGTCCGCCCGGATCAACATGCTGCTTTCCTACGATGCGTTCGGCGCCTATGAGTCGCTGGCCCTGCGGACTGGATTTGGCGACCACCACCTGCGGATCGGCGGGATCAAAGGGTTTGTGGACGGGGCCATCGGCGGGCGGACCTGTCTCCTGGAGCAGCCGTTCGAGGGGACCGAGTACCACGGCATGCAGACGACCTCGGCCGACGACCTTCGGACGATGGTGCAGCGCGTCCACAACGCGGGCAGCCGGCTGGCCGTCCACGCCAACGGTGACCGGGCCATCGCGCTGCTGCTCGACCTGATCGAGGAAGCCGATGCCGCGAACCCGCGCCCCGAGGCCCACCATCGCATCGAGCATTGCTCGGTCATCACCGACCAGATCCTGGCCCGGATGGGCAAGCTGGGGATGATCGGCGTGCCGTTCGGCAGCTACGTCCACTACCACGGCGGCCGATTGCTGGAATGGTACGGCGCAGCGCGTGCCGAGCGGATGTTCGCGCACCGGTCGTTCCTTGACCTGGGCGTCGGCGTGGCCGGCTCGTCAGACTATCCGTGCGGGCCATTCGAGCCGCTGCTGGCGATGCAGAGCTGCGTCACGCGGCAGGGGTCGGATGGGGCGTCCATCGGGCCGAGCCAGCGGATCGCACCGCTGGAGGCGCTGCGGCTCTACACCACGGCCGGCGCGCAGGCGTCAGGCGAGAGCCAGTACAAGGGACAGCTTGCGCCGGGCTTCCTGGCCGACTTCGTCGTGCTGGGCGACGACCCGACGGCTGTTCCGCACGACCGGATCGGGGCGGTGCCGGTGCTGGCAACCTACGTGGGCGGGCAGCGCGTGTGGAGCGCGCAGTAGCGCCCGGTCGTTCCGACGTGTCACGACACTGACCAGTGAGGAGCGCATGGTACAGATCGGGGTCTTTCTGGTGGTCGAGGCGGACCACCCGTTTCACCGGGCCGTGTCGAGCATCCTCGGCTACGAGATCTGGTCACGCGTACGGCAGGCGTCGAGTCTCGCGCCGTTCCTGGACGCGGCCACGCTGACGAGCTGGCTCGGCGGTGCGCCGCCGTACGGCGTTCACTGTACGATCACCGGTGGCGCTATCGAGTACGCCGACGCCGACCTTGACGAGATCGAGGCCCGGACGGCCTGGATCGCGTCGCGCGTGGCCCCGTTCACCTTGACGAACGGTCGGTTCTACGACGACTTCCACGCCGCACCAGAGGCGCTCGTCGCCCGCTTCGACTCTGCCGATGGCGCGCTCGACCGTCTCCACCGGCTGCTCGCCACCACGATCAACTCGCTGCACACGGCGACGTTCTGCAGCCCCCCGCCCGCCACCGGGCATGCCCGCTTGCATGAGCTGTACGTACGCTTCGGCGAGGCCCGGGCGCTGGAACGATTCGCGCCGCACTGGACGCTGATGTCCGGCCTGCCAGACCGCGCCGCCTTCGAGCAGGCCCGGGCGCTGATCCAGGAGCACACGGGCCTGTTCGCCGACCCGGGCGCCCGCACCCTGGAGATTCGCGACATCCACCTCGTGCAGCGTGGCGACGACGGACTCTGCTACGTGGCCGCGTCGTATCCGCTGACGGGCGTGGTGCGTCGGTAGGGCGTCCGGAGCGCGGGGGCTGACCGTGCTCAGCGGGTGGCGTTCGGCGGCGTGGGCCGGGCGTTCAGCCGCGCCGTGGAGCCGCCATCCACGTAGATCACCTGACCGGTGATGAAGCCGGCCCCTTCGGAGCAGAGGAACGCCACGGCCGGCCCGATGTCCTTCGGCAGGCCGACGCGCCCGATCGGCACGCGGGCCGCGCCAGACTCAGTCGTGTAGTCCGGATCGTCGAAGTAGCGCGGCACCTCGATGAGGCCCGGCGCGATGCAGTTGACACGGATGCCACGCGGGGCCAGCTCGATGGCGAGTTGACGGGTGAAGGCGTTGATCGCGCCTTTGGTGGCCGCATAGGCCGTGTGCTGAGGCGCGCCGGCCCAGCCGTGGACCGACGAGATGTTGACGATGGCCCCGTGTCCGCGTGCGTCAAGGTGCGGCGCGGCCTGCTGCGCGCAGAAGAAGTAGCCGCGCATGTTGATGTTGAAGACTTCGTCGTACAACTCCTCCGACATCTCGGTGAAGTCGACGGACCGGGTGACGCCGCCATTGTTGACCAGGATGTCCAGGCCGCCGAGCGCCGCGACCGCGCCATCCACGATCTTCCGGCAGTCGGCGACCTTCGCCAGATCGCCCTGCACGACGTGCGCCGAGCGGCCCATCGCGCGGATCTGGGCCGCTGTGTCCTCTGCACCGCTGGCGCTGTTGGCGTAGTGGACGACGACGTCCGCACCCGCGCGGGCCAGCTCCAGCGCGATCCCCTGTCCGATACCCATACCTGCGCCCGTGACCAGGGCACGACGACCTTCCAGCATCATGGCTCAGTCCTGCTCGTGAAGTGTGAGGCTGCCCGGTACGGCTGCCACCGTGGAGCGGCCGGCGAACGCCGTGTGATGGATCGATGCTACTCCTGGCGGTCGGAATGCTGCTCGTGCTTGTCGGAGACCGACCGGCCCACCCACCGCTCGAAGAGGGTGACGACCGCCGAGTCGTCGCGGCGGCCCAGCCCCTCGGCTGAACCGGCGAGGTACAACTGCTCGGCGGCCGCCGCCAGGGGCGTCGGGAGCTTGTGGGCCTTGGCCGCGCCCACCACCAGCCCCATGTCCTTGACGAAGATGTCCAGGGCGCTCCGGACCGGCTCGAACTCGGCATCCAGCATCCGCGCGCCACGGTCGTTCAGCATGAACGAGCCGGCTGCCCCATGCCGCACGACCTCCCAGGCGGCGCGTGGGTCCAGCCCCAGGGCGGCGGCGAAGCCGAGGGCCTCGGCGGCGGCGGCGATGTGGACGCCGGCCAGCAACTGGTTCACCAGCTTCAACGCCTGCCCCTCGCCGACCTGCTCGCCGACGTAGGCGACAGTGCTGCCGAGGGCGTTCAGCTCCTCAGCCAGCGAGTCGAAGAGGGCGCGGGGGCCGCCGACCATCACCACCAGATCGCCACGCTCGGCGCGGGCGACGCCGCCGCTCATCGGAGCGTCGAGCACGCGGACGCCCTGGCCGCCCAGCCGCTGCTCGAGCTCGCGTACGGCGGCCGGACCGACCGTGCTCATCACGATGACCGTCGAGCCGGCCTGAAGCTCGCTTGCGCCGCCGCTCGGACCGAACATCGCGGCCATCGTCTGGTCTGGCGTGGCTACGGTGATGAAGACGAGGTCCGCCCCGGCGCAGGCCTCGGCGGCAGTTGGGACCGAGACGCCGCCAGCCGACGTGAACGTCTCCCGCGCGCCCGGCATCGGGTCGAAGCCCGTGACGGTGTACCCGGCACCCACGAGTCGCCGCGCCATCGGCATCCCCATCGCGCCCAGCCCAAGCCAACCCACCCGCGTCATGGTGTCGTCCTCCGCCGCCGAGTCCTGGTCGGAGAAGTGTAGAACGTCACGGCCGGTCGTGTGGCCGCGCCGTTCGCCGCCCTCGACGGTTGGCGTCAGATGCTGGAGCCTACGGGCAGCAGCGAGGTGCACGGACCGCGGCGCGGATCGACAGACAGGCTGTGGGCGGGCGGCCTCCGGAGGCCGCCCGCCCCGATCGCAGTCCAGCACGGCGCCGTGGACCCAGAATCGGTGCTCAGTTGCCGCCTGAATCGGCGCCGGTCAGGTCTTCAGCGCGCCCGCCGTCAGCCCGGCGATGAACCGTCGTTGCAGCAGCAGGAACAGCGCGAGCACCGGCAGGTTGGTTGCCAGCCCGGACGCCATCATCTCGCCCCAGTTGACGCCCACGTCGGTCATGTGCAGGTACAGGAAGACCTGGGCCGTCCGCATCAGCGACGACGAGGTCATGATCGACGCGATGACGAACTCGTTCCAGGAGTTGAGGAAGACCAGCAGCGCCACCGCCGCCAGGGCCGGCTGCGAGAGCGGGATCATGATCGACCAGAGGATCCGCAGTCGGGACGCGCCGTCCACGGACGCGGCGTCCTCGAGCTCGTGGGGCACCTCGTGGAAGAAGCCGCGCAGCACCCAGATCGCCAGCGGCAGCGAGTGTACCCAGTAGATCAGGATCAGCCCCTGGTAGCTGTCCAGCAGGCCCAGCTTCGCCATGATGATGTAGGTGGGCACGAGGTTCACCAGCCCCGGGATCATCATCGGCACCAGGATCAGGAAGAGGACGAACTGGCTGCCGCGAAACGTGATCCGGGCCAGGGCGTAGGCCGCCAGCGAGCCGGCCGCCAGCACCAGCAGCACGGTCATCAGCGAGATGAACAGGCTGTTGAACAGCGCCAGCAGCAGTCCGTGCTGGATCGCCTGCAGGTAGTTGTACGCCGTCGCGGGGTTGGGCAGGATCTGCGGCGGGAAGGCGTACACCTGCCGCTCGACCTTCAGCGAGGTCAGGAACGCCCAGACGAACGGCAGCAGCGACGAGACGCTGACCAGCCCCATGACGCCGTAGACGGCGACGCGCGCTGCGTCCCAGCGGGATCCGGCGGCATGAGTCGGCTTCTCCAGGGGGAGCGTGCTGCTGGCCATCAGTAGTATCGCTCCGTCTTGAGCACGCGGACGTAGACCAGCGTCAGCAACAAGTTGATGCCGAAGATGATCATGGCGACCGCCGAGGCCGTACCCATCCGCGCGTTCACGAACGCCTCGTAGTACATCCGCAGGCTCATCGACTCGGTGGCCGTGCCAGGGCCGCCGCCGGTCAGGACGAGCATCGCCACGACGACGTTGAAGTCGGCGATGGTGGTCAGCACGACGAGAACCAGGATCGCCGTCTTCATCAGCGGGAGCGTGATCGACAGAAAGAGCCGCCAGCGGCCCGCGCCGTCGATGGCGGCCGCCTCGTACAGCTCGCCCGGGATGCCCTGGAGGCCAGCCAGCAGCAGCACCATCGCGTACGGCGCCCCCCGCCAGACGTTCACGACGATCAGGCAGGCCATCGCCAGGACCGGGTTGCCAAGCCACTGGATGCGTGGCCAGCCGAACCCTTCCACGAACAGGGCGTTGAGCAGGCCGTAGTCGGCGTTCAGGATCCAGCGAAAGATCAGGTACGTCACCACGTAGGAGGTGACCCAGGGCAGCAGCGCGACGGTACGAAACGCGCTCCGGAAACGGACGCTCTGGTTCGCCACCAGCGCCAGCGCGAAGCCGATGCTGACGCTCAGAAGTACCGAGGCGGCAGTGAAGGTGAACGAGACCCGAACGCTGTTCCAGAACTTCGGATCGGCCAGGACATCCAGGTAGTTCGCGAAGCCGACGAACGTCAGCAACTGCACGAACTCGACGCGGTACACGCTGATCAACATGCCGTAGAGCGTCGGCAGCAGGCTGAAGACGCCGATGGCCAGCAGCGCCGGGGCGACCATCAGATACGGCAGGAGGTCGAACTTCTGGCGTCGCGCTGGCGTGGCGGAACGGGGAGCCGCGAGGGTCTGTTGCTGCATCACCTTCCCAGGCGTCGATCCAGATGGAGCCGCGAGGGATCGACGAACGACGTGCGCGGCGGCCCGCCACACGCCGGCCTCTCGGCCGGCGGGGCGGGCGACCCGAGAGCGGCAACGCGCCGACGAGGTGACGGCGCTGCCGCGGCGTTGAAAGACAGGTGCGGACGTGCCTACTTCGGCAGCTTGTCGGCCGGGATCTCAGCCAGCAGCTTGTGGTAGGCGTCGCGGGCTTCGCTCATCGCCTTCACGACGGGCGTACCCTCGTTCACCATCTGGTGGTATGCCTGAATGTAGATGTCGCTGGCGCGGACCGGCGGGTTGGTGAGCGGCTCGGACCACTCCTGGGCCGCCTTGCTGAACAGGCGCACGAACGAGAGATCCGGGCGGTCGAACACCTTGTTGTCGGTGATGCTGGCCCGCCGTGGCTGCTGCCCGGCGACATCCGACATCACCAGGTCGGCATCCGGCCCCATCCAGAACCCAGTCAGCTTGATGGCCTGATCCTTGACCTTCGACTTGTTCGAGACACCCATCGACCAGTGGTTCACGAGGACCGGGCCGTAGCGCTTGCCGTCCCAGGTCGGGTAGCGGCCCCAGACCGCATCCTCCGGCGGGAACTGCATCTTCTCGCGCCAGGAGCCGTAGCGGTGGGTGCCGAACTGGTACGTCGCCGAGAGGCCGCTGACGAACTTGTTGTCAGCGTCTTCCAGGTTGTAGGTCAGCGAGGACCGAGGCTGGATCTTGTCCTTGAGCACCCAGTCCACCACCATCTGGATCGTCTCCACGATGGCCGGATCGGTCCAGTGGTCTGCCTTCCAGTCCGGCGGCCCGAGGTCGGGCCGGTTGAGGCGGTCCCAGGTGAACTGATCGAAGCGTGGGATGCCGGCGCCGGACCCGCGCGCAGCGAACTGGTGCCAGCCCCAGACCTTCACCGTGGACTCGTCGAAGCCGGCCTGCGTCGGGTTGCGGCCCTGGCCGTCGACGACGACCTTCTGGCAGGCTTCGGTGAACTGCTTCCAGGTCTTGATCTCGGCGATATTGACGCCGACCGCGTCAAACAGGCTCTTGCGGTAGAGCAGCATGTCCCCGAACAGCAGCAGCGGCGCGATGTACTTCTTGCCGTCGTAGGCGCCAGTATCCCACCACGCCTTGGACAGATCCTTCTGATCCTTCTCCGGCCACTGCTTGAACGCCGGCTGCAAGTCCTCCAGTGAGCCGAGGCGGACTGCCTGCGTGGTGTTGGCCGGGCTGAACAGGCTGATGTCCGGTGACGTCCCGGCGGACCACGCCGCCATGTATTTCTCGCCGATGGTCTCCCAGGCTGTTTGCTCCCACTGGATGCTGATGTTGCCGTTCTGCGCCCGGAACTTCTCCTCGATCTGCTTCTGCGCGCGGTCGCGGGCGGTGTCTCCGAGGGCCGTGAAGTGGCCCATGTAGCGGACGGTGGCCGGCGCGCTGCCGCCCGAGCCGCCGGTCTTGGGACCGAGCGCCTCCTGGATCGACTGGCATCCTGACGCCGCTACCATCAGGCCTGCCACGCCGGCCATGCCCGCCATCTTGCCGAAAAAGCGCCGTCGGCTGAACGCTCGGGTACGCATCCTCGCCTCCCACCAGTGGAGCGGCAGTGCTCCAATGCGGTCCGTCAGACCTATGAGGCATCGTAGCTCGCGCGGAAGCGCGAGCGCCAAGACGACATCGGACTCGGGTTTCGTGGCAAGACCGGTGCATCCTGCGGTCCCAGGCCGATCTCGCGGTCTCCTGCACGCGGTCTCGGCGGCCACGACGTTCGCGTATCGCCACGGGCCGGTGTAGCGGACTCGCAGGGCTGACGTCGCGATGTCGCCTGCATCACCGTCGTCGTCCTGGCCGGCCCGCTACGGCTGGATCAACGCCGTGAACGCCAGACCTGACCAGCGCGCCGACGCGGCAGTGAGCGCCTCGGCCCGCGCCGTCGCGTCCAGATGGACCCAGCGCGTTGCCTGCTCGTCATGCTCGTGCAGGATACGCTGCTGCACCTGCGACACGTCCGGGACGGCAGGGGAGCCGTTCGAGGTGGCAGATACGCGGGCGCGCCGCCGCATCTCGGCGGCGCTCCACAGCCGGCCGTCCATGACAAAGGACGGTACGCCGGCGGCTTTGACATAGAACGGGACGGCGACGCCGCTGGCGGGATTGCCGACGCACACCAGCGCGCCGAGCGGTCCTTCGCCGACCGACGCCGAGAATCCAGACAACGTCGAGTCCGAGCACATCGCTCGCGGGAGCGTGGCCTCGTCACGGCCGAGAGAGGTCAGGGCAAACGGCGTCACCTGTCCGTTCAACGCGGCTGCACCGTCGCGGGCCGAGACGTAGCGCGTGTTGGTCAGGGCGTCGGGGGCGGCCCAGCGCCGAGTGCCCGGCAGCAGGAAGTCGTTCGCGCGTGCGACTACTTGATCGTCGATCCAGGTGTAGTCAAGGTCGTGACGGGTGTTCTCCACGATCATGCCGCGCTCGCGATCCACGAAGAACCAGATCGAACCGCGTGCGCCGTTGGTGTACCAGCCCTGGCCCACGATCTCTCGCAGGATCTCGAGGGCTTCCTGGCAGGAAGCGGCCTTCTCCGCGATCAGCCGCAGGATCTGCGGCGTCGGCCAGCCGTCCGGGGCCGTGTCGCTGCTCGCGGAGCCGGCGTTCATGGCCCCGGCCAGCCCCTTTTCGTTGAGAAAGTGGATGACGCCGTGATCGCCGCTGTCCCCGCCGGCCAGGTAGCGGTAGCAGCCAGCATCGTGCCGAATCCAGAGGCCCTGTGGCCGAGCGGCCGAGTCACGATTCTTGTGAAGGATCGACGCGCCTGACGCGCTGGCACGGCCAACTGAGACGAACGACGTACACTCGTGCTCGGCGGGCGGCGGCGACGGCGGGCGCGTCGTTCGGATCACGTACTTCTGCGCCACGTAGGCCGCATAGGCGTCAGTGGCGACGCCGGCCGCTGAGGCGATGGCGGCTACGTCTTCGTGCCACCAGGGCGCGAGCCGGTCCACGATTCGGTGGTAGAGGTCCGTGCGCCGCTGGATCTCAGGGAGGCCGATCCCCTCAGCCTCGACGTTGGTAAGGAAGTCGGCTACGTACCGCTGGATACAGGCACGGGTCGCCCGCCCGTAGGCTGCCCCGGCTTCGGCCGGCGTCCCACGAAGCAGCACGAGATCGGCTGAGGCCGTTGTCGTCTCCATCTCCCACGCTCCCCTGGGTCGTCAGCGACGCAGCCGTGGATCGAGCGCGTCGCGCAGTCCGTCGCCGAACAGGTTGATGCCGAGCACCAGCAGCGAGATCGCGATGCCCGGGAATGTCGCCAGCCACCAGGCCTGGCGCAGGAACTGCCTGCCGTCGTTGAGCATACCGCCCCACGTCGGCTGGTCAGCCTGGACGCCCAGTCCGAGAAAGCTCAGGGCTGCTTCGGCGATGATGACCGTCGCCATTTCGAGGGTCGCCAGGACGAGGATCGGCGCCAGGACGTTCGGCAGCAAGTGGCGCGCAACGATCCGCGCACCGCTTGCGCCGCACACCCGGGCCGCCAGCACGAACTCGCGCTCGCGCAGGGAGAGCACCTCGCCCCGCACCACCCGGCAGTAGGCGACCCAGCCGGTCAGCACCAGCGCGAGGATCAGGTTGCCGAGGCTCGGTCCGAGCGCAGCACTGAGGGCAATCGCCAGCACCAGCGAAGGAAACGCCATCCAGATATCGAGCACCAGCATCAGGCTGGCATCGACCCGGCCACGCCAGTATCCGGCAATCGCCCCGAGCGTGCTCCCGAGGACGGCGCACGCCGTGACGGTGGCCGCGCCCACGAGGATCGAGACCCGCGCACCGTAGAGCAACCGACTCAGGATGTCTCGCCCCAGGTTGTCCGCGCCGAGGATATGCTCCGAGGTTCCGCCAGTGAGCCAGACTGGCGGCTTGAGACGGTTGGTGAGCATCTGGTCCTGCGGGTCGGCCGGCGCCAGCACCGGGGCCAGGATCGCGATCAGGATGCAGCCCAGGTAAAGGACAGCCCCGAAGATGGCCGGCCGGTTCCGCGCCAGCAATCCCAGCACGATGTGGATCTCGGTCCGGACCGGCTGGACGCGCATGGCGGCGGTATCCGCCAGGGTCACGACGCCGGTCGCGGGCGCCTGCTTGCTCGCTGCCATGTCTACGAGAACCGGATGCGTGGATCGATCGCGGCGTAGAGCACGTCCGTGAGCAGGTTGATGCCGACCCGTGTCACCGCGAAGACCAGCACGATGCCCTGGAGCAGGAAGTAGTCACGCGCGCCGATGGCCTGGACGGTCAGGCGGCCCAGGCCCGGCCAGGCGAAGATCGTTTCGATGACGATGGCGCCGCCGAGGATCGTGCCGGCCTGCATCCCGACGATGGTGATGGTGGGGATCAGCGCATTGCGGAGCATGTGGCGCACCACCACCACCCGCTCGCCGAGGCCCTTCGAGCGGGCATAGGTGACGTAATCCTGCCGGGCCACCTCCAGCACGCTGGAGCGGACCAGCCGCGTCGTGTGGGCCGCCATCGACGAGCCGAGGACGGTGGCCGGCATGATCAGGTGCGCCAGGGCATCCACGAACGCCGTCAGGTTGCCCGTCAGAACGCTGTCGAGCAGGTAGAACCCGGTGACCTCCTCCAGCCCGGCCGCGTATTCGAGGCGTCCCGAGACGGGGAGCACGCCGAGGGTCACGGCGAACACGATGATCAGCAACAGTCCCAGCCAGAACCCTGGCATCGAGATCCCGAGGATCGCGACCAGCGCCGCCAGGCGGTCGATCCACGAGTGCTGCCTGATGGCGGAGAGGACGCCGAGCGGGATGGCGACGATCAGCGCGATGAGCACGCTGACCACCGCCAGCTCGATGGTGGCCGGCACGTACTGTGCCAGGACCGGCAGCACCGACCGTTGCAGCATGAACGACCGACCAAAGTCGCCGACGGCGAGCTGGCGGGCGTAGTTGAGATACTGGATGACGGGCGGCCGGTCGAGGCCCCACTGTGCCCTGATGCGGGCGACCTCCTCAGGCGAGTGGGTCTGGCCCTGCAACATGATCATCACCGGGTCGCCCGGGATGATCTGCATGATCGAGAAGGTCAGCACCGAGATGCCGACCAGGACCGGCAGGAGCAGGATCAGCCGCCGCGCCATGTACCGCGTCACCGTCCGCCCCTACGCCTTCGTGACCTTGTCGAGGAACAGGTAGGCATCCATGCGTGGCGCAAAACCGCCGACCCCCGTGCGCGCAGCGGCCAGCGTCTGCGGCTGCCAGAGGAAGACCCATGGCGCATCGTCCACGATGATCTTCATCGCCTGGGCGAAGACCTGCTGGCGCTTGGCGTTGTCGGTGGCCACACGCCCCTCGTCGATGAGCTTGTCGAGGTCCGGCTTCGCATAGCCGGTGTCCTTGAACTGAGCGCGCTGCCCGCCGTGGAAGTGGCGGTAGTAGGTGACGCCGGCATCTGCTGACGAGTCACCCCAGGAGCTGAAGTAGGCTTCGCTCTCACCAGCGGTGACCTTCTGGGTCAGGACGCCCGCCTCGACCACGTTGACTTTGGCCGTGACGCCGATCTGCTTCCACTGTCCCGCAATCGCCTCGGACAGCTCCTTGGTGGGGGCCGCCGTGTCGAGCGTGAGTTCGAAGCCGCCGGCCAGGCCCGCCGCCGCCAGCAGCGACTTCGCCTTCTCGCGGTCGAAGCCGTAGCCGGTGACCGCCTTGTCGAAGCCGCGCACCTCGGGGAAGAGCGGCCCGGGGATCGGCGTAGCCAGTCCGTTCAACAGGCTGCTGACGATGGCATTCTTGTCCACGGCATGATTGAGCGCCTGCCGCACCTGGACGTTGTCGAGCGGCTTCTTCGTCGTATTGAGCCCGATGTACTGGACGACGGTACTCGGGGCCGTCAACGACTGGATCTTGGCATTGCCCTTGATCTGCGGGGCGAGCGAGGCCGGCAGCTCCGCCGCGATGTCGATGCCGCCGGACTCCAGCTCGGCCAGCATCGTGGCCGGATCTGGGATCGGCCGGAAGATGAGCGTGCCGATGGTGGGCGCGCCGCCCCAGAACGCGTCATTCGCCTCCATCACCACCCGCTCGTCCTTCTTCCACTCCTTGAACAGAAACGGCCCTGCGCCAATCGGCGCGTTGAAGAAGGCGTCGCCCTTCTCCTGAACGGCGGCCATCGGGGTGATCGCGTGGTAGTTCAGGAAGACCAGGGTCAGGGGATCGGCCCGGTTCGTCTTGACGACCACGGTCGTGTCGTCCGGGGCTTCAGTGGAAGCCACCATGTCCAGCAGGCCAGCCCGTGGGGCTTTGCGGGCCGGGTCCAACGTGCGGTCGAAGCTGAACTTGACGTCCTTCGCGGTGACCGGCTTGCCGTCGTGCCACTTCGCGCCGGCCCGCATCTTCAGCTCAAACGTCTTCTCGTCGACCTGCTTCCACGATTCGGCAAGCCGGCCCTGCAGCTGAAGGTCGTTCGTCCGGTGGACCACCGAGTCGAAGATGAGCTGATGGACGTTCTGGGTCTGCCGCTGACGGTGCATCGTCGGATCGAGCGTCTGGATGTCGGCCACCTGCGCCACGATGAGCTGCGGGCGCTGAGCCTTCGCGGCCGGCTTCGGCTCGGCGGGCTTTGCAGCTTCGGCAGGCTTCGCGGCCTCCGTGGGCTTCGCCGCGGGGGCGGTAGTCGGGGCTGGCGCCGACGCCGCTGGCTTGGCCGCGTCGGCCGGCTTACTCTCGGCAGGCTTCGCCGGGGCGGCCGGGGCCGGCGTCTGGCCGCACGCCGTCGCCAGCAGCGCCGCGCCGCCGTACAGGGCAACCTGCTGGAGTAGCGCTCGCCGTGACAGCTTCCCAGGCATCGACGGCCGGGCTCGTGAGGTCGAATCGTCTCGGATCATCGTGACGGGCCTCCAGTACGAGATGGCGTTCAGGCGTCGTCCCATGGAATCGGGATGGTGAGCAGCGGGATGTACTGCTGGCAGCCATAGACATCGGAGTCGCCTACGTCGCCGCTGGTGATGGGCCGTCGAAGGGTGATCTTGATGGCGTTGCCGGGCGGGTAGTGAACGAACTGCGCGATCTGCGTGTCTTCGACCCCGTAGAGGTCGCGGATCAGGTCGCGCGTGATGACATCCGTTTCGCGGACGCGCTCGTAGGTCTCGAAGTTGTCGAAGATGATGTCAAGCGTGAAGTGATTGGCCCCGGCGTTCTTGCTGCGAATCGTCTTGGCAAGCCGGTGCAGCGGCTGTGTCGCGGTCATGCCCCGATCTCCTCGATCGTGATGGGGAAGAGGGCGAGCGGATCGGCGATGGGGAGCAGGTGATCGACGGTCCAGCGGTAGGACGGCTGACCTTGCAGCACTTCGTCGCGCAGCATCGCGATACCGCCGGCGGTCGCCTTCTGCCCGGCGAAGGTCGGGAAGAGCAGCCGGTAGAGGGTGAAGCGCGCAACCAGATCCGCGATCTCCTGGGTGCGCGCCACGACCTCCGTCACGATGCAGATCTCGTGGGCCAGCGACTGCTTGACTGGTTCGAGCGGACCCATGACACCGTTCTTGCCGTACTGGTGGAAGACGATCTGATAGTCCTGGCCCGGACCCTCCATCAGCTGGCTGTACTGTTCGCGGGTCCGCTGGCGCACGGCGTCCAGCACCCAGTCCAGGCTGTCGATGGCGATGGGGTCGCGAACCGCGCCGATGGTCAGCGCGCGGAAGCCGACGAGGCCCGCGCCCTCCAGCTTGACGCGGTATTCGGCGTCCTCGACGAACTGGCTTCCCCAGTAGCGCGTGGCGCGCTCGCTGACCTGCTCGTAGGTCGTGCCGCCGGTGTCGAGGACGCCGCCAGGGTAGGCTTGCCGGTACGGGTGCGCCCGCTCGTAGAGCGAGTGACCGGCGACGGACTCGGGCGTGCAGCGCTGGGCCGGGTGCATCGGCTCCAGCTCGACATACTCATCGGTGATGCGCCCGACGATGGTCTCTTTCGCCATCGACGGCGTCCCGACCAGCGAGGCGCATTCCAGTGTCTTGCCGAGGTGGAACGAGAGACCCTTGGGGAAGCCGGCACGCAGCGGCAGCGACGCGTAGATGGCGTCGTCGCAGGAGCGCCCGGCGATGACGACATCCGCCCCCAGGTCAAACGCCTTGAAGTACGGTTCGACGCCCATCATTGCCACGACTCGGCTGGTGCGGTCGAGCAGCTCGGGCGTCAGGGGCGTCGCAGCGCCGAGTGGCTTGATCTGCTCGGTCTGCATCCGCTCGCGGAGGTAGTCGAGCGGCACTTCCGATGTGATTCGGGCCAGCCGGAACGGCTCCAGCCGGTGCCTGGCGGTCAGCTCGCGGATGATCTGGATGTAGTCGTCCACGCCGCGTGTCGTCCCCGCGCCGCCGGCCGATCCGATGATCATCGGGATCTTGCGCTCGCGCGCGGCGCAGAGCAGCAATTCGAGGTCGTGCTCCTCCCACTCGCGGGGGTTCATCGGCGCGTCGGCCCCGAGGAAGAACGGGCCGCTGTCGCCGCTGCCGGCGTCCGCACCGATGAAGTCGAGCGGCTGCTTGATCCCCTCGAAGAAGGAGTCACGGTGGATCGGCTCGTGACCGAGCGCGCCCGTTGCGGAGAGCGTGGTCATCATGCGTGGCACGACATCCTCCAGGCTGACATCCGGAGCATCAGCATCAGTTGTTCACCAGCAATCTGGCGGTGCGGTATCGCGCGTCCAGGCGGCGCAAGCTCGCGGCGACGGCGTCCGGGTGGCGCGAGGAGTAGGCCGCGATCAGGGCATCGGCCAGCGCGCACGGGCCGACGAGCGAGACGCGGTGCGAGATGCTTTCGACGGGCGCGCACAGGGTGACCCGCGCGACCCCGGCCAGCGGCGACAGGGGGCTGTCGGTGAAAGCGACGCTGGGAACCCCGGCGTTGCGGACCTCCGTGAGCGCCCCGACGGTCTGCCGGGGGTAGCGATAGAACCCGACGCCCATCGCCAGATCGCGCTCATCCAGCAGCGACAGCCGCTGAACGACGTTCAGCCCCTCGCCGATCTCGCCGTCGACCGGCAGGCCGAGCGTCTGAAGGGAGCTGGTGAGGAACATCACGAGGCCGCTGGCGACGCCGCTCCCGAAGACGAGCACGCGGCGAGCCTGGGCCAGCATCTCGACGACGCGCTCGACCTGCTCGGCAGTGGTAGCGTCGAGGGTCGCCTGGAGGTTGCCCTGCCCCTGCACGATGGCCCGCTCCACAGGGCTGCTGCCGTCGGGATCGTGACCGGCCGCGTCGATTGACGGGTAGTGGTGAGGAATGCGGGTGCGGATCTGCCGCTGGAGATCCGGGTAGCCAGCGTAGCCGAGCGCGCGCGCCAACCGCACGACGGTGGCCGGATCGACCTCCAGCCGGCGGGCGACCTCGTTCGCCGACGTGTAGGCGATGAGCGCTTCGTTGGCTGCCATGAACCGGGCCACTCGCTGCTGCTTTGGCGCGAGGCCCGCGAACTCCGCCGCCACGGCCTCTTGCAGCGTCCGACCCGTCACACTGGCGTCTGTCATGCTGGCGCCGGTCACACCCCACCCCCAGGCTGCACAGCATAGCGGCATCCGCCGAGAAATGCAATGACCATTGCATGACGAGGTCCGGTGGGTTCGGCCATGGTGTGTCCCTCCGCGCGGCATCGATCCGGGCGATTGCCCTGGCGGAGTCATGCTCGGCGCTCGCGGGCTCCCGCCCGCGGGCGCTGCTTGCGTCGCGTGTGGCAAGCTGCCATCCTGCATGCGGGCCGCGCGCCACCCCTTACGACATCGTCGTTGCAGGCTGACGCGCGCCGCGCCGATGCGGCGGGAGCGGCCCCTCACTTCTGGCCGGAGCATGCCCGATGAAGTACGACCACATCATTCTCGGCGCGGGGTCGGCCGGCGCCATCCTGGCCGCCCGGCTGAGCGAGGATCCCCAGCGCTCAGTGCTGCTCGTCGAGGCCGGACCGGACTACGCCAGCGTCGAGCAGTTGCCCGACGAGGTGAAGTGGGGCTACGCGACGGGCACTGAGGTCACCACCGCATCTCACAATTGGGAGTACGTCGGACGGGGTACGGCCACCGCCCAGAGCGTCCCGATTCCGCGCGGCAAGGTGACTGGCGGATCGAGCGCCATCAACGGGCAGGTGTTCCTGCGCGGCGTCCCCGAGGACTACAACCTCTGGGCGCAGTGGGGCAACGACGCGTGGGACTACGAATGCTGCATCGACGGCTTCAAGAAGCTTGAGGCTGATCTCGACTTCGGGGGTCAGGAGCACCACGGGGCGGACGGTCCGATCCGCGCCCGCCGGTTCAAGCCCGACGACTGGCTGCCCGACCAGCGGGCCTTCTACCAGGCCTGCCTGGATGCCGGCTTTGCAGACGTCCCCGACCACAATGAGCCGAACGCCACCGGCGTCGGCCCGATTCCGCTGAACAACCCCGATGGCATCCGCTGGAGCACCGCCATCGGCTATCTGATGCCGGCCCGTCATCGTCTCAACCTCACGGTGCGGGCGCGGTGTACGGTGCAGCGGCTCCTCTTCGAGGGGAAGCGCTGCGTGGGCGTCGAGGTCGAGAGCGGCGGCGAGCGCTTCACCGTCTACGGCGAGGAGATCATCCTCAGCGCCGGCGCGATTGGCTCGCCCCAGATCCTGATGCTCTCGGGGGTTGGCCCGCGCGACCACCTCCAGGAGATCGGTATTCCGGTGCTGCACGACCTGCCGGGCGTCGGCCAGAATCTGCGCGATCATCCGATGATCTTCGTGTCCTGCAGCGTGCGGCCAGAGTACCCGCAAGATCCGTTCGCGCCGCACATCCAGTTGATGCTGCGCTGGACGGCGGAGGGCTCCCATCTCTGGAACGACCTGCTGATGTTCATGTCGTCCTACGCGACAGAGCGCCCGGAGCGCGGCGGCGACTGGCGGGTGTCCACGGGCATTCGGGTCCACCCGGTGTTGAACCTGGCGATGAGCGCCGGCGAGCTTCGGCTGCAGTCTGCCGATCCGACCGCGAAGCCGCTGCTGGACTACCGTTACCTGGAGGATGAGTTCGACCGCCGCCGCATGCGCGAGATGATCCGACTGGCTGCCCGCCTGTTCGAGCACCCGGCCTTCCGCGAGATCATCACGGGGCGGAACGAGCCAACCGACCAGGAGCTTGCCGACGACGACCTGCTGGACCAGTTCATCGCACGGGACATCACGACCGGGCAGCACTCCTGCGGCACCTGCAAGATGGGTCCGGCGTCAGACCCACTGGCGGTGGTCGATCAGTACGGCACGGTGCACGGACTTGCGGGGCTGCGGGTGGTCGACGCGTCGATCCTGCCGGACTGCCCCCGTGCCAACACCAACGTGACGACCATGATGGTCGGCGAACGCATCGCCGAGTTCATCAAGCGGGGAACTTAAGGTCCGGGGGCGGCTGACGGATTCCTCCAGCTACCATTGCGTGGCAGCCTGCGACGAGGGACGGTTCACGCTATGCGGCCTCTGCGGTACGCCATCAACATCACCCTGGACGGGTGTTGCGATCATCGAGCGGGCCTGCCAGACGAGGAGTCGCATCGCTTCTGGGCCGAGCGGCTCGCGCAGGCCGATGCGCTCCTCTTCGGCCGGGTCACCTACGACATGATGGAGTCAGCGTGGCGGCTGCCGGCGACGGGCGTGTGGCCGGAGTGGATGGCCGACTGGATGCACCCGTTCGCCCAGACCATCAACGCCGCGAAGAAGTACGTCGTGTCGAGCACCCTGGAGCGGGTCGATTGGAATGCCGAGCTGGTGCGCGGGGATCTCGGGCAGGCCGTTCAACAGCTCAAGGAAGAGTCGGGCGACGGGCTGTTCGTGGGAGGCGTCACGCTGCCACGTGCGTTGGCGGAGCTTGGGCTGATCGACGAGTATGAGTTCGTCGTGCAGCCGAGACTCGCCGGCCACGGGCCGACGATCTTCGCGGGCCTGTCGACATACCTCGATCTCAGGCTCACGAACCGGCAGGTGTTCGCTTCGGGGTCCGTCGCGCTGCGCTACGAGCCGAAGAGGTAGCCATCGGTCCTCGTTGCCCCGGTCGCCCCGAGCGATGCGTAGCACAGGCCAGGTCGAGTAGGGGCTGACCGATCGGCCGCTGCCAGGGTTGGGCTTGACGCGCCGTTTCCCGACACGTCATGCTCTCGTGGCGGCGACGATCGGAGTCGAGCGCCCATTGCCAGGGACGGGATCGGGCTGTACGTCAGCAGTGTCTGGTGCTCCCCCGGCTATAGGGGCGCATCAGGTCGAGAGCAGCCCGATACGTCGCAGCCACGAGGCAACCGCCGCGCCGGCGTCTCCTACCTCCTCGCCCCGCACTGCGAGGCCCTCCCCGATAGTCGCGCCGGGGCACGACGCGGCGTAGTCGCGCATCGTCGTGCCCAGGCCGCTCGTTGCGTGGGTGGTGAACGGGAAGACGGCCTTCCCGGCGAAGTCGAGGCCTTCGACGAAGGTCGACATGATCATGGGCGCTCTGACGTTCCAGATCGGGCTGCCCAGCAGCACCGTGTCGTAGCTCTCAATCGAGGCCAGCGGGTTCGCGATGGCTGGACGAGCGTCGGCTCGTTGTTCCCGGACGTTCCGCTCGACGGTTTCGGAGTAGTCGTTCGGGTAGGGGTCGGTGGGCACGATGCGGCGGACGTCGCACCCGATGACCTGGGCGATCATCCCTGCCAGCACCTCGGTGTTCCCGACGGCAAGTTGAGTGCGCCCGCCGTAGTAGTAGTTCTCGCCGGCCCGTGAGAAATAGGCCAGCAGGACTCTGCTCCGGGTCGGGGCGGGCCTGGCGCTCGCGGTGGCCGGTGATTCAGATGCCTGCGCGGACCTGGCTCCCACGAGGGGCGGCGAAGACGTGGAGCAGCCGCTCATCTGGGCGCCGATGACGACCCCCGCTGCGCCGAGGAGCGCGCCCCGTAGGAACGAGCGCCGGCGCAGGAGGATCGGCTTGTGGCTCCCGAGCATCGTCCCTGTCGCGCAGTCGCGCGTGGGGTCGGTCGCGGCGTGCGGTTGCATGTTATCGACCCTCTGTGCCGCCGGCCGCTGTGCTGCGTCCGACCCACTGCAAGATCAGGTCGGCGATCTGCAGGCTGTTCCGGTCCATCATGATCATGTGGCTGTTCCCACGGATGCCCAGGTCGGGGGGGTGCAGCATCTCGGCGTGGCCACCGGCGGCATTGACGCGCGCAATGAATGCCTGGCAGTCGTTGTGCTGGTTCCGCCAGCTCACGATCGTGCCGGTCTGGGCATCCAGGTTGTCGCCGAAAATCGCCAGGATCGGCTTCGTCGCCAGGGTCGCGATCTCCTCATCGGTCCACCTCGACGCGCGGCAGCCGCCCGGCTCGACCAGGACCGCTGCCTTGACGGCGTTCGGGTTGGCCAGGATCGCGTCCAACGGCAGTGAGCCGGTCTGCGAATGCCCGAGGAGCACAGCTCCGTTGAGCTGGGCCGCCAGATTCGCCATCGCTGCGATGTTCGGGTTCGGCGTGGGCAGCACAGTGTTGAAGTCGGGGATGGCCTGCCGCGACAGTTCAGCCACGGCCTCCACGGGAAACTGCCCGTCGGGAAAGGCGGTGCCGAAGGCGGGGCCGAAGCGGAACTGCGTCCAGACCAGCTCGTCGGGGAAGCGCCAGAAGTTGGGCAGGTTGCTGGCCGGCTGCAGTCCGGCACGGACCTCGTTGTAAGTCGCGATATCGACGCCGGACCGTGCACGCGAGACTTGATCCGGGACGTAGACCGGATGCCCATGGCGGACGAAGTATTCGTACCAGCCTATGCGGCCATCCGGAGTGGTGTCGTACGACTTGCCGCTCAACGTGGCCCCGTGCAGCATGACGACCGGGACGCCGTTGTCTGGCGTGGGCACCATGTACTCGACATACATCTGGTTGACCGTGACGTGGCCGCCGGTCTCGAGCGGCTGGCCTGTGAACGACGACAACTGGGCGGGCGTGTGCGCCACCGACTGCCCGCCCACGAGGAAGCTGCCGCGACTCTTCAGCATCAAGGGCGCTGATGGGTCCTGGACGTTCTTGAGCTCTTGCGCGGAGCCGGTGATCGACCATGCGAGCATGGCGAGCAGAAGCACGCCGATCAGAGCAGCTCGGCGAAGTGACGTACTGGGCCACATGCGGTCAATCATGGAACCGATCCCTTCAAGATGGCCTGTCAGTGCTCGGTGGCCGATCCGGCGCTGCGTACCGTCTGCGCGCCGGGGCCGTCGCGGGGCTATGTCCGTAGCTCAGCCCCGTGTCGCAGGGTTTCTGCGTCCTGCTGTCCTGGTGCTCAGGACGCCTCATGGCTTTGGAGGGGCCTCGATGCCAGAAAAGACCAGCACCTGATCAGGTAGGCGCTGCCCACGTATCTGGATTGCTGAGGCATCTGCATTCAGCTGGGCGAGTTCGCTCGGCGCGAACGTCACGTCGGCGGCGCCGACGTTCTGGAGCAAGTGCGACATCTGGGTCGTCCCAGGGATGGGCACGATCCATGGCTTCTGCGCCAGCAGCCAGGCGAGCGCGATCTGGGCGGGAGTGGCGCCCTTCTGCTCGGCCCAGCGTTTGACCACCTCGACGAGTCCCAGGTTGTGCGGAAGGTTCTCCGGCGAGAAGCGGGACTCGACGCCACGGATGTCACCGGGGGCGAACCGCGTATTCGCGTCGATGGCGCCGGTGAGGAACTGCACACCGAGCGGGCTCCACGGGACGAAGCCGATTCCTAGCTCCTCACAGAGGGGGAGAACATCCTGCTCGGGCCCGCGCCACAGCATCGAGTATTCGTTCTGGACGGCGGTGACCGGGAGCGTGGCGTGCGCCCGGCGGAGCGTGCCTGGCCCCATCTCCGAGAGGCCCCAGTGCAGGACCTTGCCCTGGTCCATCAGATCCTTCACCGCGCCTGCTACATCTTCGATCGGGACTTCAGGATCGACCCGGTGCTGGTAGAGGAGATCAATGCGGTCGGTGCGAAGGCGCGTGAGCGACCCTTCGACCGCGCGCTTGACGTGGTCCGGCTTGCTGTTGAGGCCACCAGTCCGCTGACCGGTGTCAGGGTCGATGTCCCACCCGAATTTGGACGTGATGGCGACCTGGTTGCGGAACGACTCGATTGCTTCGCCGAGAATGCGCTCGCACTCGAAAGGCCCGTACGCCTCGGCCGTATCGAAGAACGTGACGCCGTGGTCGTAAGCTGCCCGGATGATGTTGATCATCTCCGGGCGGTACGGCACCGTCATTTCGTACTTGCGGCTCATGTTCTGAACGCCGAGCCCGATGCTGGAGACCTCCAGCGAGCCCAACTTTCGGCGTCCCGTCACCTCGGCGGCGGCTTGCCTGGTCGATCCTGGCGCCTGTGCATGGGCCTGCCTGGCAGCCGGCGTGGCAAGGTTTCCCAGCATCGGTACGGCGGCGAGGCTGCCCGCCGACAACAGGAAGGAGCGCCGTCCGATTCCGTGTGTATGTTGTGTTGCCATGTCTGAGTGTCCTCTCGCGAGAGCCAGATCCCCGAGCGCCCGGCGTGAAGTTGCCTGGGCCGCGGCCAGCGTACGACTGCCGGAGCGGCTTCACGCCTCGGGGATCTCAAAGCCGTATTTCTCGAGGGTGATGCTGTCGGGGTCCGGTCCGCCGCGCACGCCCGTGTCGAGCGCGTCGATCGCGGCGATCTGGTCGCCGGAGAGTTCGAAGTCGAAAACGTCGAAGTTCTCCGCGATGCGGGCCGGCTTGACCGACTTTGGGATCGCGGAGCGCCCCGCTTGCAGGTGCCAGCGCAGCATCACCTGGGCGGCCGATTTGCCGTGCAGACGGCCGATCTCAAACAGCGTCGGGTCGTCGAAGGTGCTCACCTCACCGCCCCGGTACGACGTGATGCCGCCGATGGGCGACCAGGCCTGCGTCAGGATGCCGTGCTCGGCGTGCAGTCGCTGCAGCGCGGTCTGCTGGAAGTAGGGATGAAGCTCGATCTGGTTCACGGCGGGCACGACGGACGCCTCGCTCAGCAGACGCTCCAACCGCTCGGGCATGAAGTTGCTCACGCCGATGGCGCGGACCTCGCCGTCGGCGAGCAGCTTCTCCAGTGCCCGGTAGGCGTCGAGGGTGCGGTCGAAGGCCGACGACAGCGGCTGATGCAGGAGCAGCAGGTCGATTTGCTCGACGCCCAGCTTCCGGGCGCTCTTGTCGAACGCGTGCAGGGCGTCGTCGTAGCCGTAGTCGGTGATCCAGACCTTCGTCTCGATGAACATCTCGGAGCGGTCGATGCCGCTGCGCCGGATCCCCTCGCCCACCTCAGGCTCGTTGCCGTACGCGGCGGCGGTGTCGATCAGCCGGTAGCCCGCGCCGATCGCCGATTCGACCGCGCCCACGGTCTGTGCGGGGGGATTCTGGAAGACGCCGAGCCCGAGGGCCGGCATCTCGACGCCGTTGTTCAGGGTAACGAGGGGATTCCTCTCGGTCATGGTGCTTGATTCCTTCTCTGACAGGTGACGGTCCGATATGGAGCCGTGGTCACGCCCTCCCCACGACGGGTACTAGATCGCGCCCACCCGAACGACCGACTTGATCGCCCGGCGCTCGTCCATGGCGGCGTACGCCTCCGAGACGTTGTCGAGGTCGGTCTCGAAATCGAAGACGCGGCCGGGGTTGATGCGACCCGTCAGGACATCGTCGAGCAGGTCGGGGATGTACGCCCGGGCCGGGGCGACGCCACCGCGCAGCCCGACGTTGCGGAAGACGACCCGCTCCATGACCGGGAAGTCGACGCCGTGGGGGACCCCAACCACGCCGACGACGGAGCCGGGGCGAGCAACCGCCATCGCCGTGGCGAGCGACTGGCCCGTCCCGACGCATTCCATCGCAGCGTCGACGCCGATCCCACCGGTCATCTCCCTGATCGTTTCCACGGCGGCATCGCCACGTTCGGGGACGATCTCCGTGGCCCCGAACGACCGGGCCAGCGCCTGGCGGGCCGGATTTCGGCTCAGGGCGATGACACGCTCGGCGCCCAGGCGGCGGGCCGCGATGATGCCGCACAGGCCCACCGCGCCGTCCCCGACCACGGCAACCACGTCCCCGGCCTTGACGCCAGCACTGACGGCCGCGTGGTGGCCAGTGCACATGACGTCCGTGAGCGCGAGGAGGGAGCGGAGTGTCTCGTCGGCGTGACCGGAGCCGCGTACCGGGACGAGGGTTCCATCTGCGAGAGGAACGCGCACCGCCTCGCCCTGGCCGCCATCGGTCTGGCCGTTCCCGAACGAACCCCCGTTGACGCACTGCGAGGTGACCCCGGCACGGCAGTTCGGGCAGGCGCCGTCGCAGTAGGTGAACGGGGCGATCACGAGGTCGCCGTGCGCCACGCCCCGCACCTCGGACCCGACTGCCTCCACGATGCCGATGAACTCGTGGCCGATCGAGCCTTGCGCGTGTGGGGACTCCCCTCGATAGTACCAGAGGTCGGAGCCGCAGACGCACCCGAGCACGACGCGGACAATGGCGTCGGTTGGCGCGGCGATGACCGGGTCGGGCCGCTCGCCGATTGTGATGTCGCGTGGGCCGTTGTAGAGAGCGGCTCGCATGGTGTGCCTCCCTGGTGGCAGGCTGGGCCTGCGCAGTCTGCCGTTGTCTTGGTTGCGTTCTACTGTGGACCGTGCCCGGCCTGGCAGCAGGCGGGCCACGACATGGAGTGCCGCGTGATGGCAGAAGCCGGATCACATTCCGTTTCTTGAAGAGAACTCCATGCTCAGCGTTGACGCGATACTCGTCCGTGCTCTATACCCTGAAGTATTCGCCTTATGGAGTCAGAGTGACTGGAACGATCCTCCAGCATGATTGGCAGAAACTCTACCGATTGGTCGCTCAGGACCAGGCTATGAACGAAGGGGTCGCCACGGTGTCGTTGCACCAGCAGCATCGAGAGCGCGAGGCGCGTCGAGCGGAATCGAACGCGGCGGAGCTGATCGAGCGGATCGCACATGCTGTCCGCGACGATGGAACAGCAGATCCTCTGCGTGGGCTACGGCTCTATCGCCAGTCCTCGCCCACCGACCGGCTGCACGGCGTGTCCACCCCGTCCTTCTGTGCCATCGCCCAGGGCAGCAAGGAGGTGTATCTCGGCGAAGACTGCTTCCGGTACGACCCGGCCCGGTATCTGCTCTCGACGGTCGCCCTGCCCGTGGTCGGCCAGGTCGTCGAAGCGTCGATGGAACGGCCCTACCTCGGCCTGCGCCTCGAGCTCGAACCGGCACTGGTCGGCTCGGTCATGGTCGAGGCCGGCCTCCTGGCATCGCGCGGGCAGGCCAGCGCGAAAGCGTTCGATGTAAGCCCCCTGGATGCTGGACTGCTCGACGCCGTGGTGCGGCTCGTGAGGCTCATCGACTCGCCGGCCGAGGCGCGGGTGCTCATGCCGCTCGTCATGCGGGAGATCGTCTACCGGCTCCTCGTGGGCGCTCAGGGCGACCGGCTCCAACACGTGACGATCCTGGGCGGCACCACCACCCGCATCGCCAGGGCCGTCGAGCGGCTACGGAACGACTATGACAAGCCGCTCCGCATCGAGAGTCTCGCGAGCGAGCTCGGCATGAGCGCCTCGGGATTTCACGCCCAGTTCAAGGCGGTCACGGCGATGAGCCCCCTGCAGTTCCAGAAACAGATCCGGCTCCAGGAGGCCCGCCGCCTCATGATCGGCGAGGATGTGGACGCTGCACGCGCCGGCTACCGCGTGGGATACGACGACGCGTCGCACTTCACCCGAGAGTACAAGCGGCTGTTCGGGGAGCCGCCGATGCGGGATGTCCAACGCCTGCGAGCGACCGCCACGGCGGGCGCCGACCTTTAGGCTGCGGATGCAGGTATATCCTGCGCCAAGATCGAGGTGACCGGGCGAATCGCCAGTCAGCCGACGCTCGGCGCGCCCGTCAGCGGCTGCCCTTGCCGCCCCGCGCCTCGCCCTCGACCATCGCCTGGCGGGCGGGGTCCAGGAGAAACTCGCGGATCTCGTCGGCGTAGACCACCTCGGAGTCGTCCTGCGGCTCGTAGCCGATGATCTTGCACCAGCCGCACGATGAATCGGCACGCCGGCCTGGTGGAATGCTAGCCCTAAATCGAGCTGTACGGCATGTGCGTCCAGCCCGTATCCATGCCGCCATCGATGGGTACGACCGCGCCGGTGATGTACGCTGCGCCGGGGGAGCACAGAAAGAGGACCGCCTGGGCCACCTCCTCGACCCGGCCATACCTGTCCAACGGGATAGCTTCGATGAGAGCGGCGCGAAACTCCTCGTTCATCCGCCGGGTTGACGGTTGGGCGGCTCGTTCTGGGATCTCGACCACGCCCGGCGCGACCGCGCTGACGTTGATCCGATGTTCGGCCAGCTCCATCGCCAGCACCTTCGTGAATATCTCGACACCCGCCTTCGACGCGCAGTAGGCCGACGCGCCCAGGCGTCCGACATGGCTGGCAATCGACGAGACGGTGACGATCCGGCCCTGGGTCCCGTGCGCGACCATGCTCCGTGCCGCCGCCTGACAGGACAGGAACACGCCCCGCAGGTTCGTCTCGATCGCGGCGTCCCATGCCGTCACGTCCATGCTCAGGACCGAGGCGTTCGGAACAACACCCGCGTTCGCGATCATGATCGTAGGCGGCCCGAACACCTGCTCTGCCGTGGCGACGAGATGTGCCACAGCGGCTGCATCGCGCACATCGACGGGAACGAACGCCAGCCGCTCCAGGTCCGAGAACCTTGCTCGGGCCCGGTCGAGTGCATCCTGCTGCACGTCGCCCAGGACGACGCTGGCTCCGGCGTCGTGAAACGCCCGAGCAATACCCAGACCGATGCCGGCCGCAGCGCCGGTCACGATGACCACCTGCCCGTCGAAGCTCGTCATCGGTTCCTATCCCTCGCAGCCGTTGGTCGATCTCGAAGTCAAACGGTGATGGCCGGGCCACCATCTACTAGCAGCACAGGCGTTGCCCCCTACGCTCAACGGTTCGTCTCCTGCTCCAGGTAGTCAGGGTACCGGGCTCCCTGCACTGTGATGCTGGCCGCCGCAGCCTCAATATCGCGGAGATTCTCGGGCGTCAGCTCGACCGCGACTGCGCCGAGGTTCTCGTCCAGGCGCTCCAGCCGCCGGGTGCCGGGAATCGGCACGATCCACGGCTTCTGGGCGAGCAGCCAGGCCAGCGCGATCTGGGCGGGCGTTGCGTTCTTCCGATGCGCGATCCGGCTGACCAGATCGACCAGCGCCAGGTTCGCCTTCAGCAGGTCTGGGGCGAAGCGCGGGATCGTGCTCCGCACATCGTTGCTGCCGAACGTGGTGTTCGCGTCGATGGTGCCCGTGAGGACGCCCTTGCCCAGCGGGCTGTAGGGGACGAAGCCGATGCCGAGCTCTTCGCAGGCCGCGAGCACTTCCTCTTCGGGGCGCCGCCACCAGAGGGAGTACTCGCTCTGGACCGCCGTGACCGGCTGCACCGCATGGGCCCGTCGGATCGTCCGTGCCGACGCCTCGGACATGCCGAAGTGCCTGACTTTCCCTGCCTGGATCAGGTCTTTGACCGTCCCGGCCACGTCCTCAATCGGCACGTTCGGGTCGACGCGGTGCTGGTAGTAGAGGTCGATTGTCTCGATCCCGAGCCGCCTCAGCGAGCCATCGGTCATTCGCCTGATGTGCTCTGGCTGGCTATTCTGGCCAAGCCGCTCACCGTTGGGGCCGTAGTAGTGGCCGAACTTGCTGGCGATGACGACCTGATCCCGGACCGGGGCCAGTGCCTCGCCGACCAGCTCCTCGTTGATGAAGGGGCCGTAAGACTGCGCGGTGTCGAAGAACGTGACGCCGCGATCCACGGCCGCTCGAATGAAGGCGATCATGTCCTGCCGGTCGCCGGGCGGCGGGCCGTAACTCTGACTCATGCCCATGCAGCCGAGCCCGAGGGCCGAGACTTCCAGGCCGCTGCTTCCAAGTGTACGCTTCTGCATCGTATCTCCTTTGAGTTTGTGCCAGGACTCTGTCGTGGCGCCGGACAGAAGCTCGTCGGACGCCCCGATTTGAGGGCGCTCCTTGCTCGCCCACATCGCCGTTCGGTGCGACTCCGCCCGCCTGTCCTGGCGTGTGTACGTGCTCAAGCTCGATCTCACGCCATCACAATGGGGGGCCGCGCCAGTGCGGGCGGCGACGGCATCCGACCGGGAAGCCGTCCGATCGGCGACGACGGAACGTTCGCTCACGCTCAAGCCGCCACGACCCTGACCAGCGACTTAATCGCGCGGCGTTCGTCCATGACGGCGTACGCCTCCGCGATGTGGTCGAGGTCGGTCTCGAAGTCGAAGACGCGGCCGGGGTTGATCTTTCGGCTGCACACCAGATCGACCAGCTCCGGCAGGAAGCGCCGCACCGGGGCCGGGCCGCCGAACAGGTGGACCTCAGCGAAGAACAGCTCCTGGCCCGGCAGCTCCACCCCGTGGGAGACCCCGACGTAGCCAACGTGCCCGCCGGGGCGGGTGGCGCGGATCGCCTGCAGCATCGCCTCCTGGCTCCCGACCGCCTCGATCACCGAGTGCGCTCCGAGGCCGTCGGTCAACTCCTTGATCCTGGCCACGCCCTCGTCGCCGCGCTCCGTCACGATGTCGGTCGCGCCGAAGTCTCGGGCCAGCCGCTGGCGCGGCTCGTGGCGGCTCATGACGATGATGCGCTCGCTCAACCCCGTCCTCGCTCAAGCGAGGTACTGATCGTCGGGGACATGCTCCAGCCAGTCGACGGCTCGGCCGTCGACCGCGTTGGTGATCGCGATGTGGCTCATTGCGGTGGTGGAGGCGGCCCCATGCCAGTGCTTCACCCCTGGTGGTGTCCAGATCACGTCGCCCGGCTTGACCTCGATCTTCTCGCCGCCCTCCTCCTGCACCCAGCCCATCCCGGACTGGACGATCAGGACCTGGCCTGCCGGGTGGGTGTGCCATGCCGAGCGGGCGCCCGGCGCGAACGAGACCAGGCTTCCTGACGAGGTCGTGGTCGTATTCGGAGCGTACCAGGGATCGACGGTCACGGACCCGGTGAACGTCTCGGCCGCCCCCCTGGTCGAGGGCCGCGTGCCGTTGCGCGAGATCTCCATGCTCATGAGGTTCGCCCCTTCTACTTGCTGAATGTGTGCCTGCTGGGCTTGCGCATCCGTGGTCAGGCCGGCGAGCAGCGGCAGCGCCGCAAGGCCCGCGCCCACCTGGAGCACCTGTCGGCGGGACACCGTGGCGCGGCCGAGCGCCGCTCAGTCGCTCAGGCATTCGACCGACTGTCGAAGACGCCCTTGAAGGCTGGCACCGACGAGAACGCGTTCGGCCAGCCAGCGTAGAACGCCAGGTGCGCCAGTACCTCGGACGCCTCTTGCTTCGTCAGGCCGTTGTCCATCGCCCGGCCAAGGTGAAACGTGATTTGGCCCACCTGGCCGGCGGTGACCAGCGCGCTGACGGTCACCAGGCTCCGGTCGCGAGGCGCGAGGTCAGGGCGCAGCCACAGGTCCTTGAACAGCACGTCTCCGGTAAACAGCACGAGCCCCGGCGACACCGGGCCGGCGCCCTGCTCGACCGACGCCGCGCGCTGGGCCTCGGCCGCCTGATCGAGTGGCAGAAGCCGGGGCGCGGCTGGGGGAAGCTGATCCGCCCCGATCCCGCGCTGGGCGAAGATGTCCTTGGCGACCGCGACCGCCGAAGTCGCGTTGGCCCAGCCCGAGTAGAAGGCGAGGTGCGTGATGATCTCGGAGAGCTGTCGCGGCGTCACGCCGTTGTCGAGCGCCAGGTTCACGTAGGTCGGCAGCTCGATGGTCTGATTGCGCGCGATCAGCGCCGACACCGTCACGATGCTCCGGTCCCGCGCCGACAGGTCGGGTCGAGTCCAGAGATCGCCGAACAGCGTCCTCTGCAGGTACCGCTCAAGGGCCGGAGCCACCGCGCAAATGTCGCTGGTCTCCGTCGAGGCTCCGACCTGATTGCGCTGCATGTCCATCGTCAGGATCCTTTCGTGTGCGGCTGTGACGGCGAGGGCGGCTTCCGCACGGGCTCCGAAGGGCCGTGGTGGCGTGCGAGGCCGTCCGACGAGGGGCGCCATTCGGTCGGATCGATGGTCCCGTGCGGGTTGTGGCGGGCATGGCAAGGCCAGGGCGACGAAACGACAGCGTCCCAATGGCAGGCTCGCCGCCGCCGCTATCTTGAGTAAAGCTCCAGCGTTGAGACGGGCCTTGGGCCGCGCATCCGCTGCCTGATACCCAGTATGCCCCTGGAGACGCGTCGCTAGATGTGATGATTCTCCAGCATGATTGTCTGATCCTCCGCGACTTCGCGGTTCGGATCTCGACCGTCATGGCCGGCTGTTGCCGCCCTCGACGACAGGGTGTTGGGGGACCGATACAGGCGGTCGCGGCTCATCTTGCGGCCGACGGTCCGGATGGGGATGCTCGGCCACCTGACGGATGGCGACGAGGCCCGGCGCCGCGATGGCGACGGGTCGGGGAGGTTGGAGATAGCTCCAACTATTTCCTGTACGTGGGCCTCGCGGGCGTTCCCTGTCCTGTAGTATGCTCATCTCAGCGCGCGGAAGCATGAGATAATCCTCCAGGATGATTGTCTGAAACTCCACAGCTCGCTCAGACCGAGGCGGATTGAGCGGAAGGGCTCGCATGGTGATGGCGAACGACGAACAGCGAGAGCGCGAGGAGCGCCAGACAGAGACGCATCGGGAAGAGCTGGTCGAGCGGCTGGCGCGAACGGCCCGCGAGGACGGGACGGTGGAGCCGTTGCGGGGCCTGCACATTCACCGAGTGTCCACGTCCACGGAGCCCGTGCACGGCGTGTCGATCCCGTCGTTCTGCGTCATCGCCCAGGGCAGCAAGACGATCTATCTCGGCGACGACTACTATCGATACGATCCCGCGCACTACTTGCTCGCGACCGTCGAACTGCCGATCGTGATCCAGATCGGCGATGCGTCAAAGGAGCGGCCTTACTTCAGCCTCCGACTCGATCTCGACCCGGTCCTCGTCGGCTCTGTGATGGTCGAGGCCGGCCTGCCGTCCCCGCGTGGGCAGGCCAGTGCGAAGGCGATCGACGTGAGCCCGCTGGATGTGGGCCTGCTGGACGCAACGGTTCGGCTCGTCAGGCTCGTGGAATCGCCTGCCGAGGCGCGGATCCTGATGCCGCTGGTTACGCGGGAGATCGTCTACCGCCTACTTGTCGGCGCCCAGAGCAATCGACTCCGCCACCTGGCGGCCTTCGGCGGCGCGACCAACCGCATCGCCACGGCCCTCGAGCGCATCCGCGGCGACTTCGACAAGCCACTCCGCATCGAGAGCCTCGCACGCGAGCTGGGAATGAGCCCCTCTGGCTTCCACGCGCAGTTCAAGGCGGTCACCGCGATGAGCCCTTTGCAGTTCCAGAAGCAGTTGCGGCTCCAGGAGGCCCGACGCCTGATGTTCGGCGAGGATCTCGACGCGACGACCGCCGGTCGCCGCGTCGGGTACGACGACGCCTCGTACTTCAACCGCGAATACAAGAGCCTGTTCGGGGTGCCGCCGATGCGCGACGTGCAGCAGCTCCGAGCAACCGCCACGGCGAGCGCCGATCTTTAGGCTGCGGATGCAGGTATATCCTGCGCTAAGATCGAGGTGACCGGGCGAATCGTCAGTCAGCCGACGCTCGGCGCGCCCGTCAGCGGCTGCCCTTGCCGCCCCGATCCTGTCCCTGGACCATGTCCTGGCGGGCGGGGTCCAGGAGAAACTCGCGGATCTCGTCGGCGTAGACCACCTCGGAGTCATCCTGCGGCTCGTAGCCGATGATCCGCCGGGCGTTGGCGATGCTCCCGTCAGGGGAGGTGGGACTGATCTGCCCGGTCCAGTGTGACCTCTGCCTCCCGCAGCCAATACGTCATCCCCATCGCCTGAAGCATCGAGATGCCCGTCGAGAGCTCTGCGCGGGCCTCGTTCTGGCGAGCGAGGCGGCGGTACATATTCCCAAGGCGGACGTGGCAGCGCGCCTGAAGCGGGCGCATACCCAGGTCCACCGCGAGGGTGAACGCCCGGCGATAGGACTCTTCGGCGCTCCTTGACTCTGGTGGCGAGCGCCGGGTCGCGATATCGCCGGCGAGCTTCAGCGCATACGCTTTGTTGCTGCGTTCGCCATGTACCGGGGCATGGTCGAGCGCCTGCTGACAAAGCCGAACGGCATCGTGGATTCGGCCGTTCGCCAGATACGCCTCTCCCAGGTGGCTTTGCAGGACCGATTCGAAGATCCGCCCCCGAACGGATGTGTCCTGTGCCACCGCTCGCTCCAGGAGCGTCACTGCTTCGTCGGTGCGTCCGGCGAGCGTAAAGGCGGCGCTGATCCCCCAGCACCTCGGCCGCGGCCATTGCCTCGCGAAGGTACTCGCCGACTCGCACATTCTCGGCGAGCCGCCTGAGCGACGGGCGCAAAGCCAGTCGGATCTCGATCCCCTGCTCCAAATGCTCGCGGGTGTCGGGCAGATGCCGCGGCGCCTCGAGTGCCTGTTCGAAATATGCGGCGGCCCCGCGGTCGGCCGAACGTGTCTGCGCTTTCAGGCCGGCGTCGCGAGAGTACACCACAGCCAACTGCCCCAACGCGGCGCGCAGGGCATTGTAGGCGAGCCACTCGACGTGCTCGGCGAGCCGGTCAACGTACGTCTCCCGGTTCGCGTCGGCCACGCAGGCGTGCAAGACCCGACGTCGTTCCTGGAGCAGGCTGCCGTACGCGACCTCCTGCGTGAGGGTGAGCTTGAAGGTGTACACCGGCTCCGGAAACAGGCGGGCTGCGTACAGGAACTCGGAAGCCCGAAGTATCCCGAGCATGCGATCGAGTTTGTCGTCGTCAGCATCAGTGAGGCCACGGAGCAGCGAGGCTGGGACATCTTTGCCGATCACGGCGGCCGTCTGAAGCAGCGCCTTCACTGCCGGTGGAAGGCGGTCGATTCGGGCCGCCACCACGCTCTGGATGGAGGCCGGTATTCGCACCTCGGAAATGGGCTCGGCAGACGGTACGCGCCACGTTCGCCCACCACGACGTCCGTCTCCACCAGTGAGCAGACGCTCTCCTCCAAGAACAGCGGGTTAGCCTGTGTCCGCCCTTGCAGCAACGCCTTCAACGATTCGAGCGATGTGTCGTCCCCGAGTAGTTCGGACAGCAGCACCTCGACGCGCGCCGTTTCCAGCGGATCGATCCGGATCTGGGTGCAGTGGCTGCGGTTTCTCCACCCGTGCCGATGCTCCGGACGATAGGTGACCAGCAGCAGCACGCGCGGCCGGCAGGCTCTCGACCAGCAGATCGAGGAACGCCTGGGTCTCCGAATCGATCCAATGGAGATCCTCGACGACCGGCACCAGTGGGTGCTTCAAGCTCTCTTACAGCAACAGCAGCCGCGCCGCGTCAAGGGTTTGTTGGCGACGCTGAGCCGGGGCGAGCGCTGCCCAGGCAGCGCGCCCTGATGTCGGCGCAGATCCTGAACGAGCCGGCGCGTTCGCGGATATCCCCGCCCCGGCAGAGCTTGTCGTCGGCACTCGACAGCCTCAGTCGGGAACGTATTCTCTGACGGACCTTAAGAGATAGCACTCCGTCTCGCGGATGCCGTGGAACGATCCAACCTCGTAGAATCGCTGCGTCACCTCATAGCCGGCCAGCAAACCCTCGGCTGCCAGTTCGTGGGTCAGGTCACCGAGATCGTACGGCTCACCCAGAGGAATTCGCTCGAGCGCCTCGGCGCGATAAAGACTGGCGCCGTAGTCGATGTACGCCATCTCCGGGTCCGGCTGGCGCTTGTCGTACCGCACGATCCGCCCATCGCGGAAGTGCACATTGCTCGTGTCCCACTGCCGTCCGTTGCGGAAAACGGTCATCAGGGCCGGCTCGGGACACCGAAGAAAGTGCTCCAGGACCACCGCATAGTCGATATCCAGGTAGGAGTCACCGTAGATCACGAGGCACAACGGACCGATCAGCGGCAGGGCTCGACGCACGGCGCCGCCGGTGCCAAGGAGCCGCTCACCATCATAGGCGTACCTGACTTCGAGACCGTAGCGAGCCCCATCGCCCACATGGGCCTCGATCTGGTCTCCGAGGTGCCCGACGCAGAAGACGACCCGACGAACGCCACTACGCTGGAGGAGCGCAAGCTGGTGATCGACAAACGGGTGCCCCGCGACGGGAATCATCGACTTCGGGAGATCGGCAGCGAGCAGCCCAAGGCGCGTCGCTCGACCACCCGCCAGGATCGCTACCGGGACCTCGGACAGCTTCACAGCCTCAGCTCCCGAACGCCACGTCAGGACTCGTCAGGAGATAACCGTCTCATCATAGGGCACCTTCATAACGAGGCATATTGCCTCCGGCAGTAACGGCTATTCCCTTGCAGACCCTCAGGACTCACTGGATCACAACCTTGGTGCCCTCGAAGTCGAAGCGGAAACGGACTTCGCGGAGGCCGACATCGCGCATGGCAGCACGGAGGCGGGCCTTGTCCTCAGCGTAGAACATCAGGAAGCCGCCGCCACCGGCCCCGACAAGCTTCCCACCGAGCGCGCCGTTCTCCATCCCGAGCTGGTACAGTCGGTCGATCTCCTCGTTGGTGGCGGCACCTGTGCGCCGCTTCTTCTGCTCCCACTGGAGGCTGAGAAGGTCGGCGAAGGCGCGAAGATCGCCCTCGATGAGCGCCTCGTGGCTCTTGTAGGCGATCTCCTTAAGATCATGGAGATTGCGCTCCACCTCGGGGTCACTCTCAAGGGTTCGACGGTTCTGATCGCTCAAAACCTTCGACGCAGACCGCGAGTAGCCAGTGAAGAATAGCAGCAGATCGTCTTCGAGGTTGTAGCGGGTCTCGGTCGAGATCGGGAGGGGCATAGCGTTCACCTCGCCGCCCGGCGCAAACTCCAGGCATGTCAGTCCCCCGAAGGCGGCGATGTACTGATCCTGCTTGCCGATCTCCTCCTTGAGGAGTCCAATCTCCACATGGCATGCCTGCTCGGCCAGCTCACGCGGATGAATCAGGTGCTTCTTGTGGGTGTGCAGCGCCTTGAGTAGGGCGGTCGTAAAGCTGCCGGAGGATCCGAGGCCGGTGCCGGCCGGGATGTCCGCCATGCTGGAGATTTCGAGGGCACGCCCATCGATCTCCATCAGCCGCATCGCCTCCCGGATGATCGGATGTTGGAGATGCTCGGCTGCTTCAACACGTTCGAGGCTGGAGTACTTGACGATCAGATCGTCGACGAACGTGTCATGGATGGTGATGTAGACGTACTTGTCGATGGCCCCCGCAATCAGAAAGCCGCCGAACTGCTCGTAGTACGAGGCAAGGTCCGTCCCCCCACCTCCCAGCGTGATCCGCAAGGGGCTACGCGTGATGATCACGGCCGGACACCTCGTATAGTCGCTCGACGATGGTCAACGCAGCGATGGCATCTTCGACTGTCCCACTCAGTTGCTGCCCTGTCTCGATGCACGCCACCCAATGCTCGATCTCGGCGTGCCAGGAGCGATCCTCACGCGGGTACTCCCAGGCCGACGTCTCTGGTGGCCCCATTTCTGGCAGCATGCGGTAATACGTCAGGCGCTCCGTGCCGTAGCTGCCGCCGAGTCCGTCGATCTGAAGCTTACCATCGCACCCGAAGATCTCAAACGAGAAGAGGTTCTTCCACTCCGTGCAGCTTGCATGGAGCCAGGCAACCTGCCCGCTCGCCGTCTTGAGTATCGCGAAGCCATTGTCTTCGACCGGCATCTGCCAATAGAACGTAGCGACGTGCCCGGCGACCTCCACGAAGTCACCACAGAACCAGCGGGACAGATCAATCAGGTGGACACCCTGGTCTAGCATTTCGCCGCCGCCGGCGATCTCTGGATCAGCCCGCCACTCGCGGTCGTAGCCCGGGCGCCCGCCATGCCCATACCGAGCACGGATGTATACCAACTCGCCGATCCCGCCCGCGTCGACGATAGCACGCGCCTTCTGAAAGGCCGGGTGAAACCGGTGGTTGAACCCCACCTTCACCACCACCCCGCGCGTCTGCGCGGCGGCCAGGAGCGGACCTAACTCGAAGGCGTAGCGCGCAGCGGGCTTCTCTACCAGGACGTGCTTGCCAGCCTCCGCCGCCGCCACGGCGGCCGTGGCCAGCACATTGTTCGTCGTCGAGACGATCACCGCATCCACGTCCGGCTGCTGGACGATCTCGCGGTAGTCAGCACTGGCAACGCAGTCTGGGTAGCTAGCGGCCAGCCGCTCCGCGTTCCCGAGCGAGATGTCTGCGCAGGCGACCAACTGGTGTGCACCGAGCGCAGCCGCACGCTTTCGCCCGATCAGGCCGCATCCGACGATCGCGACCCTCACGGCGTCTCCCACCCTCGGTCTTCAGGAACGATGCGCCGCAACGTGAAGACATCGCTGGCCGCGATCTTCTCGCGCAGCGCAGGGAACTCGCGCCAGGGGTCCCAGACTGCCGCGATCAGCCGTCCGGTGATGCCGTCACTCTCGGGAGATGCCAGGAACGCCACAAGATCGGCGCCAACGTCCAGCGGCGTCGCGCTGCCCGCCTGCCACTGGACCGCCCGGTTGTGCAAGCTCGCTCCAACCCTCTCCGGCCCAGCCGCCACGATCTGATCGGTCAGCCGGGTGTTGAGCGCTCCGGGCGCCACAGCGTTGACATCAATACCAGCGTCCTTCACCTCTTCGGCCAACGTCTCGCCGAACCTGACCACCGCCGCCTTCGACGCGGCATAGGCGCTGACCCGTGGAAGTGGGGACGTGGCGCCGCCGCCAGAGAGGATGACGATCTTGCCGCCGCCCTGCTGGCGCATCAACGGGACCACAGAACGGCACGCCAGAACCGTCCCCAGGAGATTGATCTCGACGGCTCGGACCCACTCGACCCAATCCACCTCTTCGATCAGCCCGAGCGGCCCATAGACACCGGCATTGCTGACCAGCACGTCCACGCGACCAAGCTGCTCGACCGTTGAGGCGACGAGTTGCTCGACATCGGCCTGGACCGCGACATCGCCAGCCTGCCACACGACGTGCTGGCTCGGGTCAGGCCGAGCGGCCGCCAACTCCTCACCGGCTGCCTGCAAGACGCCAGCATCGCGCCCGGTGAGCATGACGCTGGCGCCGTCGGCGATCAAGCGAGCGGCAATAGCCTTCCCCAGGCCTCGGCTGGCGCCAGTCACGATCGCCGTCCGTCCGGAGAGGTTCATGCGTTCGTCCCCTCTGGCACAAGTGGATATCCCACTCGGACGTAGATGACTCGTGGGTCGCCGGCCAGATGCGGCACGAAGCCAGCCTGATCGATCAGTCGAGGTTGCGACATGGTACGCGCCAGATCGTCTGCCGAGAGCGTGCGAAACTCCGGCCAGGCTGTCGCCAGGATCGCCACATCCGCACCCGTCAGGGCGCCGTCGATGCTGGCAGCGAGCGTAATTCCGCTCAAGTCCAGCGGGAGCGCCCGCACGGCCGGGTCGTACGCGGAGACCTGGATACCGCCGTCGAGGAGCTTCCGCGCCAGATCTACCGATGCCGAGCGGCGCAGTGTGTCCGTCCCGGCCTTGTAGGTGAGGCCCAGCACTGCCACCCGAGGATGCTTCACGTCGCCCACGAGATGGAGGGTTCGGATGTACGACCAGTCCTGGTGAAGGTGATTGCTGACCCGGATGGCGTCAACCATCGGACTCGCGATGCCGTGCTCGGCGGCGAGCCGCCCCAGGACGCCAACATCTCTGAGCAGTGTCCCACCAGCCAGTGGCGGCCCGGGCGAGACGTAGGCCCGTCGGCCGATGCGTGGTTCGCTTCGCAGCCCGCGCTCCACCTCCGATGCGTCCGCACCAACCCGTTCACAGATCCGCGCAAGCTCATTGGTATACGCCACGGAGAGCGCCAGAAAGCCGTTCAACGCATGTTTCGTCATCTCCGCCGACTGTAGTGACATCCACTCAATCTGGTCCGAGAACGGTGCGAAGAGCGCCGCGAGCCGTGCACGGTCGGTCCCTGTGCCGGTCCCGACTACGACACGCTCCGGATTGCGGAAGACCTCTATCGCCTGACCCAGACGGAGATTCTCAGGGGAGCAGGCGATTTGTAGGCTTGGATCGGTCTGGCGCCACGCCTGTTCGATTTGTGCGCTGAAGCCGACCGGAACCTGGGAGGAGATCAACACCAACGTGCCAGGTCGAATGAGTCCACGTACGTGTTCGAGCTGGTTGCGGACCCAGGCTGCGTCCGCGCGGTCGTCTTCGTCAACTGGCGTGTCGAAGGCGACCCAGAGCACGTTGGCAGCAGCAAGCGCCGTGGCCGGGTCGGCAGTGAACGACAGCAGGCCTGTGGCCAGGCTACGCTGCATCAATTCGGGAAGATCGGGTTCAGCGACTGGCGGTCGGCCATCAGCCAACCCTTTGATGCGTCCCTCGTCCAGATCGAGACCAACAACTGAGAATCCGGCGTCAGCCAGGCAGGCCGCCGTTACGCTGCCGAGATGCCAGAGACCGTAGACGCAGACGATACCCGTAAACGTCCGGTCTGTACTCACCGTCGATCCAGCAGCCATTGGTGATCCCGGAGATACTGAATGGTCCGCACAACCGCCTGCCGGATCGTGAGCTTCGGCTGCCAACCGAGTGCGCGGATCTTCCGTGTGTCGAGGAAGATGAATGGGCTATCGCCAACCCAGCCGCGCTCACCGCCGGAGTAGTGTAGCTCTGGATCAATCCCGAGTTGATCCACGATGCAGCGAATCGAGTCGTTGACCTCGATATACTCGTCGGCACCAAGGTTGAAGATCGCTACCTTGTCTGTCACGGTGTCGATCGCGAGCAGCATCGCCTCAATGCAGTCCTGGACGTACATGTACGACTTTCGCTGCTTGCCGTTACCTAGCACTTCGAGCCGCGTCGGGTCGGCCAGCAGCTTCTTGTAGAAGTCAAAGACGTGACCGTGGGTGTAGCGCTCGCCGAGAACCGAGACGAACCGGAAGATGTAGCCTTGAAATCCAAACCCTTCGCAGTACGCTTCAATGAGTCCCTCCGCAGCCAGCTTGGAAGCACCGTAGAGCGACGTCTGGATCGGGAACGGTGCGTCCTCCGGCGTAGGGAAGACAGTTGGCTCACCGTAGATCGAGCCAGTCGAAGAGAAGGCGAGTCGGCGCACACCGGTCAGCCGCATCGCTTCGAGGACGTTGTGGGTAGCGATGACGTTCTGCTCGAGATCGCGGCGCGGATACTCGGTGCCAAACCGAACGTCCGCGTTGGCGGCCAAATGAAACACGAAGTCGTGTCCGTCCATCGCCGCTCGAAGAGCATCGATATCGCCAAGGTCAGCTGTGACCAGCCGGAAATTGGGCCTACTGATGGCATCGTTCAGGAAAGCGGTCTGGCATGTGGACAGGTTGTCGTAGGCAGTGACCTGGCATCCACGGGCGAGCAGGCGATCAACGAGGTTGCTGCCAATGAAGCCGGCGCCGCCGGTGACGAAGACACGCCTGAGATCGGGGGACAGGTCTGTTGTCATGCTTCCTCGTGATTCAGCGATTGACACCGAGCAAGGGCCGTCGGTCTATCACACGATGCATTCCCGTCCCTGACAGATCGGTGTCGAGATATGGTACGGACGATACCGTTCGCGACGCTACCTGGGAGGTGAGGTTACCTGAGCGTCACGCTCGAATCCCACGAAGCTGAGCCGGGCACCGACCGTTCGACCGTCTGGCACCGGAAGCTGCTGACTTGTCGAGAAGGAGAGTTCGACGTGCCGTGTGCCAGCCCCAGGCGGCGGCATGGCGCGGACCTCGAAATCGCCGAGGCCAAGCGTTTGGCGGGCGTTCTCCTGACCATCGATCAGCACACGCACCTGAGTTGTGTACCCTGGATCATCGACTAAGGGCACCATGCCGCGTACGACGAAGCTCGACGGCGCAGACGGCTGGGTCAGGTTGAATGATGTACTCTGGCCGACCCAGCCGTCGCTACTGGCTCCCGAGGCGTTGACGCTCGGGAGAACTAGGTCGGCCGGGCTTTGCACAATCTGCGGCGGTGATGCCGGAGGCTGCACCGTGATCGGAGTGGCTGCAAGTTGGGCGACGCCAGGCTCCCGTGGCTCAATGCCGATGTACTGCAGCCTGGCAGCTGTTCGACGCCCGTCTGGGTCGGGCAACTGCTGCGTAGCTGTGAAGCGTAGCTCAATCCGTCGGCGCTCTTCCCCAGGCGGCAATGGTGCCCGCAGCTCAAAGGTGCCGACGCTGAGCGATTGACGGAGGACCGCCCGTCCGTCCACCAAGACATCGAGATCAGTGGTGAAGGTTGCGTCATTGATCTGTGGTACCACACCGTGCAGGACGACGTCCGATGTCGGGTTTGACTGCGCCAGATCGACGAATGTAGAGCCCGTGGTCCAACCATCCAGGTCGATTCCAGAAGTCCAGAGAGCGATGTTCTCGACGTCGGCGGGAATGACCCTGATAGCCTCTGGAGGAGCAAGGGTTGACTCGGGCTCGAAACCAATGGTGTGCATTAGCGCTGCGACTGGACGCCCATCATTGCCACCGAGGCGCTGAAACTCAGAAAAGCGCAGCTCGATGCGGCGACGACCACTACCAGAGGGCACAGGCGCCCATATCTCGAACTGACCGGGCTTGAGTACGCGGCGGGCGACTTCCTGGCCATCCACTAACAGACGAAGCTCGGTGGAGAAGTCCGGATTGTCAATAGATGGGACTTCTCCTCTGGCAACCACGTTTACTCGCACTTCCGGCTGGGTGAGACCGACGAACGCGGCTTCAGAGATCCAGCCATCCTCGTACAGTCCGGAGTACTCGACGTCAGCGTTGGCCAGATCCTTGGCAAAGTCGGTCAGGATGCTCGGCGGAGCGAGTTCCTGATACTCCTCCTCGGACACTAGCGAGATGTCTCGTACGAATGCCGTGAGAGAGCGCCTGTCGAAACGAACATCGCGCCCATAGAGAGCCATGACACCAGCGCGATGAGACGGGAAGCGCTGACCCTCAATGCCCATATCCAGCCCGATAAAGTTGCGATCAGCGATGCTTGCCGGCATGACCGGGTCCGAGAAGACACGGGCGGATCCCCGACCGACAATGGGGAGCGGCTGCCGGTCTGAGCCAATAACCAAGGCTGGGGGCAGACGATTGTCACTGTCATTCTTGAGGGTCGCGGTTAGGTCGATCATTAAGCGTGGCCCGCTGGTCGGCTGCATGACTTGGAGTAAAACCCGTCTGCCTATGCCGGCGAAGGCCCTGCCATTTCTAAGTGGATCCGATTCTAGTTGATTAATTCCAACGAATTCGGGCCTAACGTTGAAATTATAGTAGTGACGCCCGAGAACCGAGTCTACAAAGATTAAGAAATTATGAACCGAGCTACATGGTTCCGAGAAGAAGCTCTCGTTCGGAGCACCGGGGAAAGACCTCCCGTTCAGAAAATTCACGCGTCGGGTTGTTCCGACAATGTAGTCACACGAGGAGATTGAAGGGCCGCTTTGTCCTAGTGTATTAATGGTAAATTCTTGTGGATCACCTTCAATTCTGAGAACTTCACTACTGAAGTCTGTACTATCAATAAACCACGGGAAGCTGGCAATAATCTGTTCGGATTTGAGAGTTTGCGCAAGCGAAACTGATGACTGTACGAGGTTGGAGCCAATGATTGGAGAAATAGGAACATTCATTAGTGTAAAGAAGAAGTTTCGGCTTCCAAATTGCGTACGAATACCCCTGGAATATATTGACTGAAATTTTGCCAGTACTATATTTGATGTATCAAGCAATATCTGGGGGTCATTACTTCGATCAATTCTCTGCAAGTGATCTTGGAATTCTCTATTAATACGCCCCGGTGATGCATTTACAATAGAGACGAAGCCCAAACCAGATCCTTTACTAGCCTCTACGTAAGTATACTGAGCTGGTATGCCTATAATCCCAAGTAGTAGTAGCGGAATAATCTGCAGTAAGCGGTTTCGATTCATGCTCACCCAGGTAACAACAAGTGAACCGAGTATGAATGGTTGCGCAAACATGGCAAGCTTGTACAGGCCAAAGTCGTTATATTTCCAGAATAGCTGGAAGGCCACGAGAGTCATTGCCAATGTGATAGGTCCAACAGGATGACCTCGCCAGGTGCTCAGAAGCGAACAACAGATAGCTGCGATAGTCAGCATGGCACCGGTGATGATTGTGGTCGTCAGCCACGGCTCCCCGGGTAGCTCTGAGAGCACCTGCAGACCCCACAGGTTGGCAAGTCCACTTGGGACCAAGTAGTATGGGAAAACAAGATCTGACACGCCGAGGACATTGCTGTCTCCTGTGGCGAAGCCGAACTGTTTCAAGAGATATCCAATCGAGGAAACCAGATAAGTGTTGAGAAGAACCGTGCCAAGGCCGGCGGTGGTGGCAGTCTCGACGAGGACCATTCTCGACACCGCAAGCGAGCGACTACGAACCATCATGGCGGCGATATAGAAGACGTAGGCAGCACCAAGGAACGGCGTAATCTCCGGGTACAGAACGAGGAGTCCAGCCGCAAGGATAGCGAGCAGGATCCCCTGGCGGATGGCTACTACTGCCGTTATGCGTCGTGTGAGTGGCTGCAATAGCAGGGTTGCAGTGGCGGCGAGTGTACCGATGCCCGTGACCTGGGCAATCAACTGATAGAGCACGCCGAGGCTGTTCAGCGCCGACAGGCTTAGAAGTAGGCAGGTCAGCAGCGCAGCGAGCCGAAATCGACGCGCCTGGAGCATCAGGCCACCAGCGGCGCTGATCAGCACCAGATCCAGCGCCAAGATGACCGGCATGAATGCCTCATGACCTGAGAGACCCGTCAGGCTCATGACCCACGCGAGGATCAGCTGACTACCGGGGCGGCTGCCTTCGAGGGCGAAGTACCAATACAACTGACTGTAGTCTCTACCGTCTGTGATCGTCGTGACATCGGGCGGTCTGAGCCAGCCGAAGTCCTCCAGACGTTGGGCGTCGAGAACGTAGTTCGCCATGTCGTCGTTGGCGTAGCTGACCCAGTCGAAGTCAAAGTTGAAGAGTGGACGACCCGTCAGGATAAGGGCACCGACAAAGACAACGACAAACGGCAGGTAGGCGCGTACGGGTGGCCGAAGCCGTGCGACCGAACGGAGTCGGCACGAGTGCCAACAAGCAAATGCACTGAGTAGCAGCAGCCCGATTCCGAGAACAACGCTAAAGCTCGACACCGGGAGGCTGGCACGGCTAAGCCAGAACGTCGGGAGGACAATCAGGCAGACACCAACGGACGGCGCGAGGAGCAGACTCTGTACGGTGTTTCGCTGTGTGTGGAGTGCCGTGATGGCGCCGAAGCCGGTGAGAAGCCAGAAGGCGAACAGCGCAAGTGTTAGGACAAGCGGGAGCAAGCGTTTCTCCTTGTCAGTACCACGCGCTGAAGTCCCATCTGCCTGCCGGAACTATGGCGCTGAGAACCAGCCCTAGCAGCTGGCAGCGCACGGGATTATACCAAGGTGCTCCGAGCCATGCCGTGTTGGGGACGCTTGACCAGGAGGGGGCGAGGCTGTCAAATGCGGCACCGCTGCAGGGCACTCGTGCCACGGTGCCGATCATGGGATCCGCGCAGCGTCTTGCCAGCGATCGCCACGACCTTGGGTACCTGGAGGGCCAGCCACCGCCGACACCCAACCCAGAAAGCGCCGTCGGAGTTCCTCGGGATCGAGCCGAGCAAACACCCGACCAAACGTGTCGTGCGACGGAATCCCGCCCGGCAACTCCAGAAACGTGCGCGGCCAGGCCTCCTTGGCCTGCTCGAGCGTCTCCACCTCGACCCAGCCGTCCGCCCCACGGATCACCGCGCACAGCGTGGTCGTCACGATATCGATCAGCCGGTGCACTTTCAGATGATCCCGACGCGGGTCCGTCAGCCCGCTGAAGTACTCGCTCACACTCGTCGCTGGCAGGTTTGGCATCGATACCCTCCTGCTCACGACCCTCCTGCTCACGACCCTCCGGAGCAGGCCGCAGGATCGTCCCTTCCGACCCTTACTTGACAAAAGACTATACAATCGCCCTGCCCTGGTGACGTGGTGACTGGCCTCAGCCGTCTGGCAGAATGCAGTTGAGAGGGCAGAGCAGCGAGTTCAACCTTTCGGCCGAATGGCGGTGAGCATCTCGTCTGACTTGACCCGACATAAACTTTAGGGAGGCGCCGCTCCGTGGCTCTTGACCTCTCCAAGCAGCGCATCATGGTAACTGGGGGGGCGGGGTTCCTGGGTAGGCGTGTCGTTGCCAAGCTCCGTGACCGTGGTGGGAACGATATCGTCGTACTCCGGAAGGCCCAGTATGACCTTGTGGACCGGGATGCATGCCGTCGAGCGATTGAGGACATTCGACCTGATGTAGTTCTCCACCTCGCAGCCGTCGTCGGGGGCATCGGGGCGAACCGGGAGAACCCCGGGAGCTTCCTTTTTGAGAACCTCATGATGGGCATCCAGCTCATGGAAGAGTCGCGTCTTGGCGGCGTTAGGAAGTTTGTGGGTACTGGCACAATTTGCGAGTATCCGAAGTTCACACCCGTTCCCTTCCACGAAGACGATCTCTGGAACGGCTATCCTGAAGAGACGAACGCACCCTATGGCCTCGCGAAGAAGATGCTGCTGGCACAGGCACAGGCGTATCGTCAGCAGTATGGGTTTAACGCTGTCCACCCACTGCCGGTGAACCTGTATGGGCCCCATGACAACTTTGACCCGGCCTCGTCTCACGTCATCCCTGCGCTTATAAAGAAATGCGTGGATGCTCGAGACGCAAGCTTGCCTGCCATTTCTGTCTGGGGCGACGGTAGCGCCAGCCGCGAATTCTTGTACGTGGACGACGCGGCCGAAGGGCTCACGATGGTCACCGAGATGTACGACAGCCCGGAGCCGCTCAACCTCGGATCAGGGCAAGAGATCACTATCCGTGACCTAATCCATCTGATTGCCGAGTTGACCGGCTACGATGGCCGTATCGAGTTTGATCCCTCTATGCCGAATGGCCAGCCACGCCGCTGCCTTGACATCTCCCGAGCGAAGGCCGAAATTGGATTTGAGGCTAAGACGGACTTCCGAACCGGTCTCAAGGCGACCATCGCCTGGTACGAAGAGTCTAGGCGCACGATGCTTCAGACAACCTAGGAGTGTGGGTCACGGGTCGTCCAGCATACAACCGGTTGTGGTTTTGACTAGACTCAAACCACAACCGGTTGTGGGTAAGAGCACCCGTGACCTACACTCCTAGTGGGTCACGCTGCAAATGGTTGAACGTCGACCGGGGCGGCTGGTGGGCCGCCCCATCGCCGTTGACGAGCGCGTTGGCGATGCTCGTACCGCTTGCGGTGCCGACGAAGGGGGTCGGGTTGGCGTTCCAACCCGCCACGGTATCGTTGAATCAACGGTGTCATTGAGCCAGGTGATCAACTCGTCCCCGGGGACTGGGGATGCTGGCCGACGAGGGCGCGGCGGACGATGATCCGTTGGATCGACTCGGCCAGGTTGAGCCAGGAGCCGCTGACGGGCGTGTACCGTGGCATGATGCCATGATGGAACAGCCAGCGGATGATCGACCAGCTCAGATGGCCGGTCGGGTTGTCCCAGATCAAGAGGAGTCGGAGTGGTGGCAGCGGCGCGGTCGGCTCGTGGCCGAGCCAGGTTTTCCAGCGGGCCAGGGGCGACCGGTCGCCTTCTGGGATGGTGACGGGCGCGAGCGATGCGAGCACCTCGGTCAATTCGGCATGGAGCCAGGGGTGCGCGACCGCATTCGTCGCGTGCGTGACGCCTTTCGCGCGGACCTCGCCGGTCGCGGGGCGCAACAGCGTCAGCAAGTTGGCCGTTCCGCCACGGTAGTATTCCTGGGGCTGGAGCGCTGGCTTCCCGACCGGCGCCCAACTGGCTCCTGGCTGGCCCGGTACGGCCCAGCCTCATCTTGCGTCTAGAGCGCCACTTCGGTTTGCGTGTACGCTTTCTCGATCAGCCCCTGTTTACGGTCGCGTCCGGATCGTGGACCTCGACCTCGCCGTGCTTGCGCCGCTGCTTGGCCAGCCCGGTGTGGCACCACGAGCGATCCCGCTGCCTCGGTGTAGGAGCATCTCTCGGCACGGCCAGCAGCGCCCGCGCTCGCCCGTCCCCGCTCCTGCGAGCGCATCTCCCATGATCCCTGCTCACTCGGACGTCGCCTGAGTTACCGGAAACCAGAGTTGACCCCCGACTGCGCATCTCACGACGTTCTGAGAACACCGGTGCACATGCAATTGCCCTGCGCGGATCGACCCGTGGGCATCACGAGGCGGGCTTCATCGGACAGGCGCCGTGGTGCCGCTTGACGCACCGAGCGGGGCCGGTTGCGCCTACAGTCCGGCAGCCCGGCAGGCCAGGATCACCGTCCAGGTGGCGGCCGTCGTCGCGACGAGGTGCACCTCGCCGATGGAGAGCGGCGGCGGCCCAGGCGGGATAATCTGCAGGGCCTGCATCGCGGAGGCTGCCGCGACCCCGAGCGCCAGGTAGATCGGCAGGCTGGCCGCGCGACGCCCCACAATCAAGAAGAGCAGCGCGCCATGGATCACGCCGATCAGCGGCGCGATCAGCAGCCACGGTGGCAGAAGAGCGAGCATTGGATCCAACATCACTGCGCTACGGCCGGCCCGCGCCAACCTGCCTCATGAGGGTAGGCGGGCCGCCACTGAGTGTCAAGCAACGGCGAGGGCCGGACCGACCGAAATGGGAGCATCGTAGACGTGGCAGACGGTCAACCACTCCTCAGGCGCGCGTGGACGCGTCGTCGCCGTGCGTCGCTGCCGGATCTCCAGGCGCTCGAGGTTGGGTCGCCGCTGCTGGCTCAACTGCTGCTGCATCGAGGCCTGTCCGTCCCCGCTGACGCCAGCCAGTTTCTGGAGCCGGCCCGCCCGCTGGCGCCGGCGCTCGACGGGATGGCCGGCTTACGGGCCGCCGTGCAGCGGATCGAGCGCGCCCTCGACGCGCACGACCCGATCGTCGTCTACGGCGACTACGACGTGGACGGCCTGAGCGGCGCGACCATCCTCCAGCGAACACTCGAAGCGCTGGGTGGGCGGGTGAAGGTCTACATCCCGCACCGCGAGCGCGACGGCTACGGGCTGAACGCCGACGTGCTGCGTCGGCTGGCCGAGGGCGGCGCAGCCCTGGTGGTCACGGTGGACTGCGGCGTCACCGCTGCCGCCGAGGTCGCAGCGGCCAACGCCGTCGGGCTTGACGTGGTGGTCACGGATCACCACGCGCTCTCGGCCGAGCTGCCGAGCGCCGTCGCCGTGGTGAACCCGCACCGGCCGGACTGCCCGTACCCTTTCAAGGAGCTGGCCGGCGCGGGCGTGGCGTTGATGGTGGCGCTGACCCTGGCCGAGCGTCGCCTGGACCCCGCCACACGGGCCGCCCTGGAGCCGACGCTCCTCGGGTTGGCGGCGCTCGGCACCGTCTCCGACGTCATGCCGCTGGTGGGTGAGAATCGCGGCATCGTGCGGCACGGCCTGCGCGCGCTCAACGCGAAGCCCCCGGCCGGACTTGCTGCGCTGTTCCGGCGGGCCGGCCTCACGCGCCCGTGGATCGAAGCGGAGGACATCTCGTTCAAGATCGCGCCACGCCTCAATGCCGCCGGGCGGCTTGCCGACGCGGCGCTCACCCAGCAACTGCTGGCGACCACGGACCCCGTGGATGCCGACGATCTCGCGGATCAGCTCGAAGCGATGAACGCCGAGCGGCGTGAGCTGAGCGCCGCGGCGCTGGACGATGCGCGCGCGCGGCTGCTGGCGTCCGGTGAGGCTGCCGCGCCGGGGATCGTGGTCCAGTCCGGCTATCCGTCGGGCCTGCTCGGCCTGGTGGCCGTTCGGCTCTGCGAGGAGCTGGGGAAGCCCGTCGCCGTCGTCGAGGCCGCGAGCGGACTGTGCCGGGCGTCGGTGCGCGCGCCGAAAGGGCTGAGCGCCGTGGCCGCCGTCGCGGCCGGTGCGCACCTGCTGGCTCGCTACGGCGGCCACCAGGGCGCGGCAGGATTCTCGATTGAGGCTGCCAATCTGGCGGCGTTTCGGCAGACCTTCGCCGAGGCGGTCGCCGCGATGCCCGCCGATCCAAACGCCGTCGAGGCGCTGGTGGCGGACGCCTGGCTGCGCCCGGCCTCGGTGGACGAAGACCTCCTCGACGGGCTGGGACGCCTCGGTCCGTTCGGCCACGGCGCACCCGAGCCGCTCTTCGAGTCGCTGTCGCTGGAAGTGGCCGAGGCGAAGGTGGCCAAAGAGCGGCACCTGCGTCTCAGGCTGCGGGACGAGAACAACCGGATGCTCTCGGGGATCGCCTTCGACGGGGCCGCCGACGGTCCGTCGCGGGGGCAACTGGTGGACGTGCTGTACCGGGTGCGCCCGAACGTCTGGCAGGGCCGCCGCCGGGCGGACATTCACCTCGTGGCGTGGCGGCCGGCCGGCACGTAGCGAGTCGGCGCACCGACCGCGCCGGTCAGGACAGCTCGCCGCGCGGCATCCAGGGCGGTGAGCTGGCCGCCTCCCACGGGCTGGCCGCGCCAAACTCGGCCGCCACGGTGCCGGCGAACCGCTCGATAGTCGCCTCGTGCTCGTGCAGCTCATTGTTGATAGCGTCGCCGTGCGCCGCCATGAACGCCAGGAGGTCGTCCAGCGAGCGCCAGCCGTGGATCGAGAGGAAACGGTTGCCAGCGTCGCCCAGACGATACAGCTCGACCGACACCAGCCCCGCCTGCTGTTGGAACGTCTGCCGCGAGCGACTGAGCCCGACCTGCGCGAGGGAACCGGCGCCGACCGGCGGCCCACTGATGATGGCGCAGGCGACGACGGCCACGCGTTGGGCCATGTGGGCTACATGGCGCAGCCGGAAGAGCTGCCAGATGCGTCGCGTGCCGTGGCCGATCCCATCCGACAGGCGCTCCTCGGGCGGGCCCAGATACGACTGCAACTCGGATTCGTCGCGCCACTCGCAGACGGACAGCAGGTGGCCGGGATCCTGCAGCGACTGGAAGACTCGTTCGTGGACGCGTCCAGGCTGGGCGTAGGCCGAGGTGGCGAACTCCTCACGGACGTTGTCGAGATGCGATCCGATAAGATCGACTGGCACCCGCTGCTGGACCGCCACCAGTATCGACATGCAGCCACGCTCCACGATGCCCAGACTGTGCTGCCAGCAACGAGCAAGGGCCGTGCCTCGCCACGGCAACGTGAGGACCGGGCCTCGCGCGGATCGTACCATCTCGATTTGATCGGCGCAACATTATTCTGAGTAAGATCGCGGAAGCGCGATGCTTACCACCCATGCGGGGGGCGCCCCGGATCGCGGCGTGGTTGTGGTCCCAGGGACATTGCATGATTGTCAGTGTTCCCGAAGCGTTGTCAAACGAGCGGTCGGGGCTTTCAAGCCCCGACGCGGCTGCACATCAGGACCAGCAGGCAATCGCCCTGGTTGTGGCCCAGAAGTGATGCGACCCGTTCCCGGTCCGGCCGTATACTCCGGACCGAGTTACCCTGCTGACGAGAGGTTCGGCCGTTGGATCAGCTCGCGCTGCTGGGGGCAGAGTACCTGCCGACGACGCCGGTCCGCCGCCAGTATCTCGACATCAAGGCGAAGTACCCGGACGCCATCCTCTTCTTCCGCCTCGGCGACTTCTACGAGACGTTCGACGACGATGCGAAGACGGTGGCGCGGACCCTCGACATCGTCCTGACCGGCCGCGACATCGGGCGGGGCGAGCGTGCGCCGATGGCCGGCGTTCCCTATCACGCCGCCGAGGGGTACATCGCGCGGCTGATCGAACGCGGGCACCGGGTGGCGATCTGCGACCAGATCGGCGAGGTCCCGGCGCGCGGGCTCGTGCGCCGCGAGGTCGTGCGGGTCATCTCGCCGGGCACGCTGATCGAGGACGGGCTGTTGCCGGCCCGCGCCAACAACTTCCTGGCGGCGGCGATAGTCGAGCGGGGCGCGGCCGGGCTGGCCTGGGTCGATGTCAGCACCGGCCAGTTGAGCGCCACCGAGGTCCGTGGCCCCGCCTGGGAGGGTCTGCTCGCTTCGGAGCTGGTGCGGCTCGGGCCGAGCGAGTGCCTGATCCCAGCCCAGGACGTGGATGACGCCGCCCAGAGCATGACCGCGCTGCTGCCGCCCGGTGCGCGCGCCACCCCGCGCCCGGTCTCCTCGTTCGCGCCGCACCGCGCCGTCGAGCGGCTTCGGCGACACTTCCAGACGGCCACCGTGGCGAGCCTCGGCCTGGAAGAGCGGCCCCTGGCCAGCCGGGCGACGGCCGCCGTGCTGGAGTACGTCGAGGAGAACCTGCCGGCCGCCCTGAGCCTGCTCGACCGGCTGGACCTGTACGCGGTCGAAGGCTCGATGGTGCTGGACTCTGCGACCCGCCGCAGCCTTGAGTTGACCGAGAGCCTTCGCAATGGCCAGCGCGACGGCTCCCTACTGGCGGCTATCGACCAGACGGCCACGGCGATGGGCGCGCGAGCCCTGCGGCGCTGGCTCACCCAGCCGCTCCTCGATCTCACCTCGATTCGCGAGCGGCACGACGCCGTCGGGTGGCTGGTGGACTGCCGCCTGGTGCGGGGCGGGCTGCTCGACACCTTGAGCGCGCTGCCAGATCTCGAACGGCTCGCCAGCCGGGCCGCTCAGCGGGCGCTCAATCCGCGCGAGATACTGGCGATTGCCAGGGCGGTGCGCCGGCTGCCGTCCATCGCCGAAGCTCTGCGCGGCGACGTGCCGAGCCTGCTGGCCGACCTCCACGAGATGCCCGCCGGCTTCGAGTCGCTGGCTGATCGCATTGTGACGTGCGTGGAGGATCCGCCGGCCGCGCAGTTCGGCGAGGGCGTCATCAAGGCCGGCTGCTCGGCCGAGCTGGACGAGGTCCGCCTGCTGGCTGGCGACACCAAAGCGTGGATCGCCGACCTGGAGCGCAGCGAACGCGAGCGCACGGGCCTGCGTCAGCTGAAGGTCGGGTACAACCGCGTCTTCGGCTACTACCTGGAGGTCAGCCGCGCCGCCCTGGCCCAGCCGACCGACTACTACCAGCGCGAGAAGACCGGTGCGACGACGGCGTCTGAGCACCTGGAGCGGCTGGAGTACGTCCGCAAGCAGACCATGACGGGCGTCGAGCGGTTCGTGACGCCGAAGCTCCAGGAGTACGAGCTGCGCGCTCGCAATGCCCAGGAGGAGATCGTCCGGCTGGAACGGGCCGTCTTCGCCGGGCTGCTGGACGCCGCCGCCGAGGTGGCCCGGCTGCTGCTCGACGTGGCCGCGGCGCTGGGTCGGCTCGACGCGCTGACCGGGCTGGCCGAGACCGCCGTCCGCCACGACTACGTGCGCCCCGACCTCTCCGAAGACGGCGTCCTGGAGATCGTCGGCGGGCGACATCCGGTCGTGGAGCAGGCCATCGGGCGCGAGGCGTTCATGCCGAACGACACCCGTCTCGGCGTGGCCGACGGCGTGATCGCCATCCTGACCGGCCCGAACATGGCCGGCAAGTCGACCTATCTCCGCCAAGTGGCGCTGATCGCGCTGCTGGCGCAGGCCGGCAGCTTCGTGCCGGCGGCGTCGGCGCGACTGAGCATCGTCGACCGGGTCTTTGCGCGTGTGGGAGCGCAGGACGACCTCGCCGGCCAGCGCAGCACCTTCATGGTCGAGATGATCGAGACGGCGAACATCCTCCGCAACGCCACGCCGCGCAGCCTGCTGGTGCTGGACGAGATCGGGCGGGGGACCAGCACCTTCGACGGCATCGCCGTGGCCCGCGCGATCGTCGAGCACCTGCACGAGAACCCGCGTCTGCGCTGCAAGACCCTCTTCGCCACGCACTACCACGAGCTGGCCGACCTCGCCGAGGAGCTGCCAGGGGTGACCAGCCTCCAGGTCGAGGTGCTGGAGCGGGGACAGCAGGTCGTCTTCCTGCACCGAGTCGCTCCGGGCGCGGCCGACCGCAGCTACGGCGTGCACGTCGCTCGGCTGGCAGGGGTGCCGGAGCCGGTCGCCCGTCGGGCCGCCGAGATCCTGCACGACCTGGAGCAGGCCCGTGATCGGCAGGCCGCGCGGCCCGGACGGCTCCTGTCTGGCGTGGCGGCCAGCCCGCGGAGCGCCGGCGAGGCCGAGGCGCTGCGCCGCCTCCGCACCTGCGAGCCGTTGCGAATGTCCCCGCTGGACGCCCTGGCCGAGCTGATGGCGCTGGCTGACCTCGTGAGCGGCGCGGACGCCGCAGGCGACCCGGGCGACTCGTCGGCATGATTCGCAAGCTGCCGCCCGCCATCGCGGCGCGGATCGCGGCCGGCGAGGTGGTCGAGCGGCCCGCGTCCGTCGTCAAAGAGCTGGTCGAGAACGCCATCGACGCCGGCGCGCGGCGAATCGTCGTCGAGATCGAGGGTGGCGGCCTCGACCTGATCCGGATCGCCGACGATGGCGGCGGCATCGACGTGGCCGACTTGCCGCTCGCCTTCGAGCGGCACGCCACCAGCAAGCTGACGACGGACGCCGACCTTGAGCGTATCGCCACGTTGGGATTTCGGGGCGAGGCGCTGCCGAGCGTGGCGGCAGTGGCAGACCTGGACTGCCTGACGCGCACGCTCGATGAGCCGCACGGGTGGCTGCTCCAGATTCGTGGCGGCACGCGCGCCGAGCCGACGCCGGCCACCCGCCAGCCCGGCACCACGATGTCGGTCCGCAACCTGTTCGGCGATCTGCCGGCCCGCCGGAAGTTCCTGCGCGGCAGGACCGGCGAGAACGGCCAGATCGTCGGGCACATGACGAACGTGGCCCTGAGCCGACCGGGCATCGCTTTCATCGTCAAGCTCGACGGGCGGCAGGTGCTTGAGACGCTCGGCGACGGCGACCTTGAGGCGGCGGTGGTCGCCGTCCACGGCAAGCGCGTGGCTGGGCAACTGGTCAGCATCGTGCCCGACGTCGAGGACGGGCGCGGTCTGGTCGAGGTGCGCGGCTGCCTGGGCTGGGGCACGGCCACGCTGCCGACCCGGGCCGGCCTGACGCTGCTGGTCAACGGCCGATGGGTCCAGAGTCGCGCGCTCGGCTACGCCGTAGACGAAGCGTACCGCACCCTGGTGCAGGTTGGGCGATTTCCCATCGCCGTGCTCGACATCTGGGTGCCGCCCGGCGATGTGGACGTCAACGTCCATCCACGCAAGAGCGAGGTCCGCCTCATCCATGAGCGGGCCGTGTTCGGCGCGGTCCAGCGGGCGATCCGTCGCACGCTGTCTGGCCAGATCGGCCCACGCCCCACCAGCCTTCTGGCGGCGGACGACGAGGGCGCGAGCGGCGATGATGGCGAGGCCTGGACCTCAGGGCTGCGGGTGCTTGGTCAGGCCGGCGCGACGTACATCATCGCCGAGGGGCGGGCCGGCGTCTACCTGGTCGATCAGCACGCCGCCCACGAGCGGGTGCTGCTGGAGCAGATCGAACGCGGCGGCCACGATGGCGAGAGCCGCCAGTTGCTGCTGGAGCCGTTGACGCTCTCGCTGCCGTCGCGCGTGGCGGCCGTTGCGCGGGATCACCTGGATGAGATCGATGCGCTCGGCTACACCGCCGAGCCGTTCGGAGACGACACGCTGCTGGTGCGGGCCGTGCCGGCCGAGCTTGCCCGCGCGCTGGCGGAGGGTCTGGCTTCTGGCGATCCGTTCGGCATGCTGCGCTCGGCGCTGGAGAGCATCGCGGACGAAGCGCCGCCGACTGACTGGCGACATCGCCTCGCGACGCTCTACGCCTGCCATGGGGCGGTGCGGGCTGGCGACTCGCTCTCGACAGAAGAGATGCTCGGCCTGCTGGAGCAGCTTGGCGAAGCCGAGCTGTGCCACGTCTGCTCGCATGGCCGCCCGACGGCGATCTTGCTCTCGCACCACCAGCTTGCCCGCGAGTTCGGCCGGCCCACCTGAGCAGTGAGCATCACGACGGGGTCGAGCAGCGCCGTCGGGGCTTGAATGCCCCGACGGCGCGTCTCACGACGGTATCGGAACACCAACGCACATGCAGTCGCCCTGCTGCTACCGTGTCATCCCGAGCGACGTGAGCCTGCGAACGACGTCGAGGGATCTTCCTCACGTAGCCACAACGGGGAAGATCCCTCCGCTCGTTCCTCGCTTCGGTCGGGATGACGAGATGGTGCTTCGTTCCTCGCGTAGCCTGCCCTGAGCTTGCCGAATGGGGTCGGGATAATGGGCTGCTGCTCGTTCCTCGCGTAGCTTGCCCTGAGCTTGCCGAATGGTGTCGGGATGACGAGGGGCACTGAGTGAGCCCCCCGATTGACGCCTGACGAGCTATCAGGACAGGAACATCGGCTTGCCGAGCAGGTGCGCCATCTTCGGCCGGTACCGCTCCGAGTCGTACAGCTCGCCCACGTCGACGCGCTTGGTGCCCTGCGTCGGCGTATCGACGGGAACGGTCGTGTAGACGCCGTTCTGCAGCGCGACCATCCGCCCGCTGTGCCCTTGCTCGATCTGCTGGACCGCGAGGCTGCCGAACGACGTCGCAACCATCCGGTCAAGGGAGTCGGGGGCGCCCGCCCGCATCAGGTAGGCGAGCTGCTGGTTCACGATGTCCACGCCAGTGAGCTGGCGGATCGCCTCCCCGACAATCGTGCCGATGCCGCCGAGCTTGCGGTGTCCGTAGGCATCCTCCTGGCCGTACTCGACCACCTGCCCGCCGAGCATCGACGCGCCCTCGGAGATCGCGACAATCGCGTAGTTGCTCGGATTCCGCTTGCGGTCTTCGAGCAGCATCTTCGCCAGGCGCTCCACGTCGAACGGCACCTCGCTGATGATGGCCCGGTCGACGTCGGCGAGGTACGCGGAGATCAGCGCCGTCTCGCCGCTGTTCCGCCCGAACAGCTCGACCACGGCGATGCGCTCGTGGCTGCCAGTTGGGGTGCGGAGCGCGTGGATGAAGTCCACGCTTCGGGTGACCGCCGTGCTGAACCCGATGCAGTAGTCGGTGCCGAAGACGTCGTTGTCCATCGTCTTCGGAATGGCGACGACCCGGAAGCCCTCGGCGTGCAGGCGCGCCGCGAACGAGAGGGTGTCGTCGCCGCCGATGGGGATCAGCGTGTCGATGCCCAGGTAGTCGAGGACGCGCAGGACGTGCGCCGTACAGTCGACGCGCGACGCCCCCTCGGCCAGCGTGAAGGTGGACTGCAGGAAGGCCGGCACCTCGGCCGGCCGCACACGCTGCGGGTTGGTCCGCGACGTGTGCAGATGGGTGCCGCCGTACCGATCGATCGTACGAACGTTGCGCTGCGTCAGCGGCCCGATCCACTCGCTCCGTGCGGTTTCGTCGTCGTCAGGATTGAAGTGCAGCAGGCCGGCCCACCCGCGCCGGATCCCGACGACTTCCCAGCCCCGTTCTTCTGCTCGGGTGACCACGGCCTTGATGCAGGGATTCAGCCCGGGCACGTCACCGCCGCCCGTCAAAATACCGACGCGCATCGTGGAGTCCCTCCGGCTTTGCGAACCAGTTTGCCACGGATGGTAGCGATACTGTGAAAGACTACCATGGGGCAATTGTCCCGATCTTCGCGAGCAGAATCTCTCGGGGGCCGGGACTTTCAGCCCGTGGATCGACAGTTCGCCGCGAGAATCCCAGCGACAGCCGCGATGCGGGCGGCAGTCGGCTCAGCAGGTCAACCGGCACGCTGCAAGGAGTCAGCGGCGTCGTAGACGCCACACGCACCAGGGCACAGTCGCAGTATGCTCGACGCGCGAGGGAGGGGACCATGCCAGGAACCGCCAACGGCGATGTTGCTTACGGCCAGACGACCATTCCCGTCGGGATACGCTCCCGATTCGTGGACAACAACAACGGCATCACGATGCACGTGCTGGAGGCCGGCTTCGAGGAGCCTGGGCGGCCGCTGGTGCTCCTGATGCACGGCTATCCGGAGCTGGCGTACAGCTGGCGCAAGGTGATGTTGCCGCTGGCTGCCGCCGGCTACCACGTCGTCGCGCCGGATCATCGTGGCTACGGGCGCAGCGGCGGGACCGACGTCACCTTCGACGACAGCCTCTGGCCGTGGCGGCCGATGGAGCGTGTGCGCGACACCCTCGGGCTGGTCTACGCACTCGGGTATCGCAGCGTGGCGATGATCGTGGGGCACGATTTCGGCTCGGCAGTCTCAGCCTGGTCGACGCTGATCCGCCCGGACGTCTTCCGCTCGATGCTGCTGATGACGGCGCCGTTCGAGGGCGCGCCGGTGTTCCCCTTCAACACGGCGAACGAACCGCCGAAGCCCCCGGCTCCGGCCGGCCCGACCGTCCATGACGACCTGGCGGCGCTGCCGCGACCGCGCAAGCACTACCACTGGTACAACGCGCGGCGCGAGGCGAACGACGAGTGGGTCAACGCGAAGCAGGGCATCCACGATTTCCTGCGCGCCTACTATCATGTGAAGAGTGCGGACTGGAAGGGGAACCATCCCCACCCGCTGGCCGACTTCAGCGCTGCCGAGCTTGCGAAGATGCCCCGCTACTACATCTTGGACCTCGACAAGACGATGCCCGAGAACGTCGCCCTGGACATGCCCACGTCCGAGGAGATCGCCGCGAACCAGTGGCTGACCGAGGAAGAGCTTCGCGTCTGCTCTGACGAGTACACGCGCACCGGGTTCCAGGGCGGCCTCAACTCGTACCGCCTGCAAACGGACCCGGCATTCAGTGCCGAGTTGCGCCTGTACGCCGGGCGCACCATCGACGTGCCATCGTTGTTCGTCAGCGGCACCAGCGACTGGGGCGTCTACCAGCGAGCCGGGCGGCTGGAGGCGATGCGCGACGAGATCTGCACCGATCTGCGCGGCATCCACCTGCTGGAAGGGGCCGGCCACTGGGTCCAGCAAGAGCAACCAGAGGCCGTCAGCCGCCTGATGCTGGAGTTCCTGCAGGGGCAGAACACCTGACTGGTCGGGCACACCGGCCGGATGGCCTGCTGGCTGCCGCGGGAGGCCGACGTATCGGCCCCACGCGGCGGGCTGGCAGACGCCGCACAGCCTCACCGGACTGCCGCGTCGAGCGTGGCAGCCCTGTGTGGCGCTACTTCCAGTCTCGTGCTTCCTGGGGCTTCACGAACTTGATCTTCTTCTTCGACAATTGCTGGAGCTCGCCAGCGACCTCCTGGAGCAAGGTCTTGTCCTTGGTGTCGGCCGAGACCGTGAACGTGCCGGGATCGGGGCCTCGCCCCTTCGAGACACGGATCTTGCCGACGAGCAGATCGGAATTGTCGTCACAGATCGAGATCCAGCCCGGCACCTCCCCGTGTCCATCGCCGACCAGCAGGATGTCCTGGAGCGCCATGTACTGCACGGCCCTGCCGTCGTCGGTTGCGTCGAGATTGACCTCGTTCTGCCGCCTGATCGTGTGTCGACTAATGCGCTGTTCCAGCTCTGCGAGCGTGATGTGCCTTCGCATGGCTCCGGCAACCTCCATCGTTGCTGTTTCCCTGGTCCTCAGCCTCGCCACGCTGGCGTGGCCGAGGACTGACTGGCCCCGGGTGTGCTACGGCGCGATCTTGCGAATCTGAATGGTGGACGCGTTCCGATTCTCGACATCGCCGAACATCGGGTCGGTGGTGGACGCCCGGACGTGGAGCGGATAGTCTGCTGTCTGATGAGGCTGATTGGCGTAGATCCGGAAGAATCCCCCCGACGCTTCATCCGGTCGATACGACACCACGAAGTCGCCGGACACCAGGGGGCGCGACGCCCGAGGTTCCACCACATGGCGCTGGCCGTCGGTGAGGCCCAATGACCACCGGGCTGTCGGCTGATCGGGGTTGGCGGTGATGCCAATCGGGCGGTAGGTGCGCCCGAGGTTGTCGGTGCACTCCTGCATCATCGTCAGGTAGCCAAGCTGCTGGCCGGACTTGCCGTTGTCGACGCGGATGGCGACGGGCGTCTCGGACGACCCGATCTTGACTTCCTGCGGCTCCTGGCTGCCGGCGTCGCCGCCCCGGCGCGGATCGACAATCATCAGTGTGGCCGGTACCAGTGCATTGCCCGGCACCGCGGACATGTTGTGGAACACGAGGTCACGCATCGCCAGATTCACGAACGCCTGACGGGCGTGGTCAAACCCGCCGTACCACATCCCGAGCTTGTCGCCGTAGCGGATGACGCCGTCCAGCGTCCCGCCGTTCTCGATGATGTGCTGACTGATCGCGGCATCGAGTGCCTGCCGCCTGGCCGAGATGGCTGAGTCCTTCGGGAAGAACTCCGAGGTCAGCAGATTCGAGAGCCGCTCCAGCTCGGTGCCGTTGGGAATGGGCGCGGGCCGCTCCGTCAAGCCGGCGAACCAGTCGTCGGCGATCTCCTGCGTGCTTCCGATGCCACCCCGGAAGACCAGTTGGGTCCGGTCGAGCTCGTTGTCGCGATCGACCTTCTGCACCGAATTCCGGGCCTCAGAGGCGCTGGCGCCGGCCTTGAACGACTCGATCTCCAGGGAGGCGTTCGCCTTGAAGCTCTCCTCCCTCTCTCTGGACGACGTAACTGACGAGGCGTCGCTGCTGACCCGCGAGTAGGCCATGCCGCCGAGCGCGACGCGCCGAGCAAAGTGCGTCCCGAACTTCCTGACGAACGCGCCGTACGCCTTGATCTCTTCGGCGGTCGCGCGGTTTGGCGGGAGCGCGGCGACGCTCCGGGCAAAGTCAGCGCCGAGACGCAGCTTTGCAGGATCGTCCAGCTCCAGCGTCACGATGTGGTTCTGAACGGCGACCGTCACATAGGTGAAGACCTTCTTCCGCGACTCCGATACCGAGCTGATCTCCTTGAAGCTGGTGCTGGCGCTGTACTCGAAGAGGCCGCCCAGGCCGGCGCTTGCTTCGAGCGTCGAGGAGAATTCGTTCTGGAAGTCGAAGCTGTTGCGGATCAGTGTGCGCGAGGTCTTGACCTCGGTGTTGAACGGCGACCGGAGGCTCGCCCCGATCGGCACGGAGTATGCGCCCTGGGTGTACGTCTCAATGCCGTCCCGTGCAACATCGATGGCGCTGACGCCCTTCGCCGAGGCTCCGAGGTTCAGCGGATCGGCGGTCAACACGTCGTAGCAGATGCCGAGGAATTCCAGTCCCTGAATGTTGTCTGGCAATTGCGTGTCTCCCCTCGTCCTTGGAGCGTGTGCTCCGCTGTCGCCGCGACCGATGCTCGCGACGGTCTCCACGCATTCACCGTACGGCCGATCCGGGCGATGCACCACGCAGAGGCGCGGACTAACCCGCGGAGTTACCCGCCGATTCACCGATATCGCCTGAAGTTGCGGGTCCGGCACGATCCTGGTATGACTCGAACGGGGCTCGATCACTGGCTGAGGGATCTGGACATGCACAAGGCGAGCGAGGTCGAGTCCTTCGGGGGACTCCTCCGCGCGTGCCGACTGGCGCTCGGCCTGACTCAGGAAGCCCTGGCCGAGCGGTCGAGTGTCAGCGTCCGCAGCATTCAGTCCTTCGAGGCAGACGGCGCACGGCCTCGGACCGACACGGCGCGACAACTGGCCGACGCGTTGGAGCTCTCGCCGGAGCGGCGCACCCAGTTCGATGCCGCCGCGGCGCCAGCACCACGGCGCATCGGTCGTCGCCGACGCATGGCGTCCGATGGGGCGCTCGCGGACGTCGGCCCAGCCGAGAGCGCGCTCGGTCCGCCGGCCGAGCTTGCTGCCGCTCGGCAGCATCGCGGGCTGGTGGCGTTGCCCGGATCATCTCAAGGCAATCTGCCTCGACCGCTCAGCAGCCTGCTTGGGCGCGAGGCCGACCTCGTGGCGATTCGAGGGTTGATCGGGACGGCACACGAGCGGCTGGTGACGCTGACCGGCGTCGGGGGGTCCGGCAAGACCCTGCTGGCGATTCACGCGGCAGCGGCGTTGTCGGACTTGTTCGCCGACGGCGTCTGGCTGGTGGAACTGGGTCCGATTGCCGACCCCTCGCTGGTCTCGGTGGAGGTTGCGGCGGCGCTCGGGGTGCGTGAAGCGCTGGGCACGCGGCTGCTCGATGCGCTGCGAGGGGTTCTGCGTCGGAAGCGCCTGCTGCTGCTGCTGGACAATTGCGAGCACCTGATAGACGCGTGTGCAACGCTGGCAGAGCGCTTGCTGACGGCCTGCCCCTCGCTGGTGATGCTTGCGACGAGCCGCGAGCCGCTGCGCGTGGCCGGGGAGCGGCGGTGGCGGGTTGAGCCGCTCCAGACCCCGGAGCGGTCAGCCCCGCCCGACGTCCTGGCGGACTATCCGTCCGTCAGATTGTTCGTGGAGCGGGCGCGAGCCGCCGAGCCGGGCTTCGCTCTCACGCCCGAGAACGCCGTGGCCGTCACCAGCATTTGCCGGCGGTTGGACGGCATCCCGCTCGCCATCGAACTGGCGGCGGCCCGTGTGGGGGTACTCGCTGTCGAGCAGCTCGACGCGCGCCTGGACGACTGTTTCCGGCTGCTGGTGGGCGGTGCGCGGGCCGGCCCGGCCCGCCAGCGGACGATGCGCGCCACGCTGGACTGGAGCTACGACCTGCTCGAGCCGTCAGACCAGGTGGTCTTTGGCCGGCTGGCCGTGTTCGCGGGCGGCTGCGACCTGGAGGCCGCCGAGGCTGTTGTTCGCGGCGACGTGTCCAGAACGGTGGCTTCTCCGACCGCGCACGAGGCGCCGCGGCCTGAGTATGGCAGCCCGCCGTTCGACACGCTCGCCACGCTCGGGAGGCTTGTCGACAAGTCGCTCGTGGTCGTAGAACGGCTGCCCGCGACCACGCGCTATCGATTGTTGGAACCCATACGCCAGTATGCAGGCGAGCTCGTCGCGCACCGCGACGATGGCGAAACCGTGCGCGCGCGCCACGCGAACTGGTACCTCGCGCTCGCGGAGCGGGCTGCGCCAGCATTGCGCGGGCCAGCGCAGGTCGGGTGGCTGAGCCGTCTCGCAGCCGACCAGGACAATCTCCGGGTCGCACTGCATTGGGCCGCCGGGCACGGCGATGCGACGCGTCTTGCGCGCCTGGCCATCGCCCTGGCGCCATGGTGGGAGGTGTGGGGAGCGCTGAGCGAGGGACGGCACTGGTTCAGTGTCGCAATGTCGATGGCCGGCCGACTGTCAGGCGACTTGCGAGCCCGACTCCTGCTCGGAGCTGGACGCCTGGCGTTCTGGCAAGTCGATCTTGAGGCTGCCGCGACGCAGCTGCGGGCGAGCCTTGATGCGGCGCGCGGGGTTGACGATCTTCCCGGCGTCGCCGCTGCGATCACCTGGCTGGGGGCGGCGCGCGGCGCCCAGGGGGCGTTCGACGCGGCTCATCTCCTGCTCGACGATGGGATGGCGATGCACGAGCTGCTGGGTGACGCCTGGGGCGTCGCCTGGGCGAAGTGCAACCTGGGCCGATGCCTTGGCAATCGAGGCACCGCCACGCGAGACCAGTCGGACTTCGCTCAGGCCGCGACGGTGCTCGAGGAAAGCGTCCGGCAGTTCCGTGCGCTGGGCGACATCCGGTTTGGCGCTGTCGCCGAGACCTACCTCGGTATCGCCCTGCTGCGGCTGGGCGAACGGGAGCGGTCGGCGGTAGCGCTCAAGGCCGGCCTGGAAGCGATGTGGGCGGTGGGCGACCGGGCGTACCTGCTCCCGAGCCTGACCACGCTGGCCCTGGTGGCTGCGCTCACCGGGCAGCCGGACCGGTCGGCCCGGCTCCTTGGCGGCGTTGAGGCCGTCGCAGAAGCCCTCGGGGCGACGCTGGCCCCGGTGAATCGCGTCACGCGGGACGAGGTGCTCGCGGTCATTCGCACGCACCTGGACCCGTCAACACTCGACGTGAACCGCGAGGCGGGGCGTGCGTTGGCGATCCATCAGGTGATGGTCGAAGCGTTGGCGGTCGCCGACGAGGCCGCGACCGCCGGGGTGGCCTGCTGACGCTCGTCAGGGCGGCGGCGGGTGAGCGCGCGGGGATTCGAACCCCGGCCCATCGATCGTCACCACCCACGGTCGCGAGGAGGCCAGCCTCCACACATCGGCTGTGGGCACTCATGCGGCTTTCAGCTACATCCCGGTTTCACGAGCAAGCTGGCCTCAGCGAACCGTGAACAGCGGCGAAAATGGCACGGTGCGAGTGACGCGCACGAGGCTCAGCCCGCCAGTGAGATATCTCGGGGCCAGGGTAGTCGCCTTCGGGCAGGCCGCGTGCACAACGAGTGCCGCGTCGGCCGCTTGACAGCGTGAACGGGAGCCGTGCCGAGCTACAGCGTGGGGGCGGGGGTTCGCAGATCGATCCAGGCCGGGACCGCGATCTGCTGTGTCGTAATGTCCAACTCCCAGCGCTCGGCGCCGGCGCTCCCCCGCTCGGCAAGGGCGAAACCGTGCTGCTCGAACAGGTGGCTCACCAGGCCGTTCCGGCCGGTCGGCAGGAAACGTCCAACGAGTCGGGACGCTCCAGCCTGGCGGGCGGCGGCGGCAATGTGCGCCAGCAACGCCGTCTCTACGCCTCGCCCAATCACGCGACAGCTCATCAGCAGGGTGTCGATCTCCCAAACGCCTGCGTCCCCCGGCGCGAGGATCGCCACGCCGACCAATCCCTCGTCGCCGAATCGGTCACGCACGCGCAGGGCATAGACCGGCCAGCCGCGCTCGACCACTCCGACGATCTGGGCTTCGCTGTAGCGGCGGGTCGTCACGTTGAACTGGTTCGTCTTGTTCGTGAGCTGGGCGACACGCGGGATCGACAAGGCCTCGGCGGGCGCGATCTCCGCGATGATGCCGAGACTGGCGAGATAGCCCTCCATCGAAGCGGCGTCGCCGGCCGCGGCCTGAAGTTCCTGTCGCTGACGGCGCTCGGCGTACAGGCGGTTGCGATCGAGGTCTTCCTGGGTCAGACTGAGTGTGTCGAAGACGTTCAGGCGGAGGAGCGTCTCGCGGTACAGCGCTGGATCCGGCGGGAGGCAGACGGTCAACACCTGGGGCAGCGCCCCGTGAACCTCTTCGCACTCGCGTGGGTTGTCGTCCAGGAAGACAAAGCTGTTCAAACCGAGATTCAGCTCGTCGGCAAGGCTGCGCAGGTTCTCGGACTTTGGTCGCCAGTTGATTCGTGCGGCGGCGAAGTGTGACCGCTTCAGCACCATGTCCGGGTGCTGGTCGAAGACAGCCCAGGCCTCATCCTCGTTGTTCTTGCTGCACACTGCGAGCAAGATCCCACGCCGCCAGAGCCGTTCCAGCTCGCGTTGCAGCGCCACAAACGCATTGCCTGGGGCATCCGACCCAAGCTGAATGCCGCTCAGACCATCCTCACCGATGATTCCGCCCCAGAGGGTGTTGTCCAGGTCGAGCACGACGCACTTGCGACTCAGACCTTTGAGCGGCCGGATGTAGCGGAGGTACTCCTGGGCCAGACCAGTCAGAACTGCCGCCGACCACGGCATTCGCGCGGCGTACCAGAGTCGGGCGTCAGTGGCCGTGTCCTTGCCGCGGCCCGCTTGAACCCGGTCCTCATCGACAAGGTGGACGTTCGGATAGTGGTCGCGGACGAGCTGCGCAAGGCGTCCGTTGACTTCGTGGATCGCAGCCGTCTGCCCCAGATCGTCACGCCAGTCCAGGATGCCGAGGACCGGGTGGCGTGGCGCGACCAGCGTGTGCAGCAGCAGCAGGCCGGCGCAGCGCTCTGAGAAGGCGTCGAGAAGGCCGCGCACCGTCCCGACCGCTGCGTCGATCTCGGCCCGCCGCTCAGCGACGGAAAGCGTGAGCGGGTCATCGTGGATGCCCGGCAACAGACGACTCGCGTGGATCGCGAGGACCGTCACGTCCGGGGCGAATGCGTACAGATCGCTTTGTGGGCTGAGGAGCGTGTGGGTGTACTGGTCGAATCCGGCCTCGTAGACCGCGGGTCGTAGGCCTGCCCGAACACATTCGACGACCAGATGTGCGCGGAGCTGTTCCATCGACGCGTTGCCGAGAAGCGCGATGCTGATCTGCTCGGCTGTTGAGGGCGCCGGGAGCCGCGGGACAAGGGCGTCGATACGCTGTCCTACGAGCATCATGTCGGAGTGCGCGGGCACAGCGTCGAGCAGGCGCAGATAGGTAGCGAGCGCGCCCGCAAGGTCGCCGGCCTGCTCCTGGAGGTGGGCCAGTTGGAGAAACTGAGAGGTCGTATGCGGCTCCGGCAAAGTGAGGAGCCGCTGCCAGATCTCGACGGCCTCGGACATCCGACCTGCGCGCTCAACGTACCCAGCCAGGGCGGGCAGCGCTTCCGCCGGCGCCAGCGCGGCGGCAAGCTGGAGGGTTCGCTCGATACGCTCGCTTGGGCTGATCGGGTCTACGACGCCGATCTGAGTGTCGGCGAGGCCAAGCAGCGCGAGGGCCACTGACCTGCGGTGGTCCGTTGATCGGGCGTGTCGGGCGGCAGCGGCGAGTGTGGCAGCGGCCCGTTCAAGATCCCCACGCTGGCCGCGAGCGATCAATGCGGATGCCGCCGCGACGCCGACTTCGGTGAGCAGGCCGCCGGTCGCGTCGTCCGAGGCGTGGACCTGGATCAGGCCGTTCAGGTCATCTACGAGATCCCGATGCACGGTGTCCCCCGACACTCAGAACTGCTTGACGATTCGGGCCGGATTGCCCATAGCCAGCGTGCGCGGTGGTACATCCGCTATGACAACGCTGCCAGCCCCAACCGCGGCGCCCTCCCCGATGGTGACGCCCGGCATGATGATGGCGCGATTGCCGATCCAGACGTGGTCCGCGATGGTAACCGGTCGTGGCTGTGGCATTGTGTCGCGCGCTTCGAGTTCGTGGAAGTCGTTGTCCAGGATGCTGACGTGCGTCCCGATCATCACGTTCTCGCCGATGGTGATAGAGCCGGTCGCGGCGATATCAACACCGTAGTTGATGGTCGTGTTGTCGCCGATGACGAGCCGGCCGCCCTCAAACGTCGTGAAGAGTGAGCGCACATGGTCTGCGAGGAAGATGACGCGGCTGCCGACGATCATCGTCCCCCAGTTGTTGACGCGCAGGCTGCCGACAACACGGGTATAGCGGCCTACGGATTGGCAAGAACGAAGCTGCCAGCGCGCGTTGAGCAACTCTCTGCTCTTCTTTAGCGAGTCGCCCGGCGAGCGCCGGATGGCGCGCAATACGCGTGCAGGGCCGGCCGGGCTCCTGTCGTCGGTGTGGGCGGGACCGCCGTTGGACGCAGGGGCGCGATGTGGCCCTACGGTACTTTTCGAAGGATGCGGTGAGCTATTGTCCGGAATGGTGGATGACGCTGCCGCCTGTGCTAGAGGAGGCGCAGCGTCGGTCAGGCCGAATTGCGCCTCGAAGCCTGCGAGGCTCGCGTCGACGCCGAAGGCGTTGACGTCGGAGCCGCCGGCACGCCGCAGAACGACCTCGACGATGCGCTCCAGTGAGGTCATCGCCGTCATCTCGCTGGCCGTCAGGGTGACGCCGAACTCGTCTTCGATTGCCAGCATCAGCGAGAGGTGATTGAGGGATGTCCACTCCGAGAAACGATCCTGACGGAGGTCGCCAGTGAGTCTGGCCGCGGGCAGACCGAGCGCAACTGCTAGCAGGCCGCGTGCGCGGCGCTCGATCTGGCTGCTTGTCAGCGATAGCATCAGCGGCTGCTCCTGGCAGATGTAGTCGCCACATCGTGGACTCTCCTGAAGGATAACGCGTGGCTCCAGAAAACGAGTCGTGGGCAGTCCCGGGTCGTAGCCACACCAGAGGCGACGATTTCACGATTCGTGGGGACCCGCGGTGCGTGGCGCTCGCCCACGCTGCACTGGCATCGTCGTCCAGCGTATGCGTCTAGAAACCCCAAGTTCGTTACAAATCGGATCAGGACGCATTGAGGAGGGTCATGCAGGTTGAACGGTTGCCCAGAGGCGACATGAACTGAGGCGGGAGTCCGTTCGACGCAGCAGCAGCAGGAGGCGATGATCGCGGACGGCCAAATGTGTCGCGCACCTCGTCTGGCGACCTCGGGCAGCCCGACATCGTTCCGTAGACTCTCATGCGGGTGGAGACGACCGAGACATGCGATCTGTAGGTGAGGGCGCAGGGATTCGAACCCTGAACCTTGGGCTTAAAAGAGATCTGACGTCGCGACTGGGGGATTCGGGGCTTTTGGCCAAATTCTTGGTCCGGACCGCCCGTTTCCGTCCCGCAGTCCCCTGGTCGCAGTCCTTTGGTCTGGCCTTCAAACCATAGGCTTTCCTGGGAATGGCGAGGATTGTAGGACCGCAATGAGGCGCTCCGATGTAGGCAGCCATTGGCGGGATCTTCGATATGTGCGACCAGGCACGTGATGAAGAACGAGGTTCCACCGATGGCTTTTTCCCAGTGGGCCCTGCCCGAGTTGCTCTGCGTTACCTGGAAAGGCGCGGGTTAGTGGTGGAGGCTTCAGCCTCAGCGGAGGCCGGAAGCCCCATGGGCTTCATGCCAGCCCACATCGGGATCCCAGCGGCCCGGTGGAGTGCCACCCGTTGCTGCCACGATCGCGGGCGGCATGAGGAAGAGCGCGAGTCGTTCGGCCACGAGGCGGAGCTCGACCGACGGCCCAGCAGGCGCGACCCGCCTGAGGAATCCGGTCCATTGGCGCTGCCTGGCCGCATCCTCGAAGAAGTCCGGGCTCAAGCCTGTTGGGAGCGACGTGGGCACCGGCGTGCCCCTGCGGAGGAACGTGTTGGTCAGTGCCTCGACGAGTGTTGCACCATCGACGGATCGGGTCTGTGCGACGCTCCACAGATCATAGAAGTCCTTCAGCCGCGTATTCGCCAGGGCGAAGCGGACGACGGCCTCGAACTTTTCCGCTATCACGGTTTCAACTGGGTACATACGCAGCACCGGGGCGGGCAGATCCAGCAAGGTTGGGTACTCGGCCTCGATCGCTGGCGGCGTGATTGCGTCGCCGAAGCCGACGTCGATCTGGATGGGCAGCCGGATGTTGCCCAACGCACCTGGAATGCGGACTCGGACCCCGCCGTATTCCTGACCTCGGATTGGATCGGTAGTCACCTGGTCCGCGTCGTAGGTCATGCCGTCGGGCTCAACCGGGAGCCCAGCGACCTCGCCGAAGATGCGACTGACTCGCTCCATGGCTGGATCGCCGAATCCGAGCAGGTCGATGTCGCGGGTGGGCCGATAGTTCTCCGCGCCCCAGAGCGGGAGCAGCATGGCTCCCTTGAGGACGAAGTCGCCCCGATGTGGCGATTGGCCCAGGCGATAGAGGAACCGTTCATTGGCGTAGCGCATCAGCGTGAAGTTGTAGTCCTCGCGCTGCTGTCGAGCGAGGGTGCGGAGCCGGTCTCGGACCGACGCCACGAGATTCTTCGGCGCCCTGCCATTCACTGGGTCACCGCTTCCAGGTACGGGCGCATGACGTTGGCGACGCGGCAGATTCGGGCATACCGGAGCAGCTCATCGATCGAGCCACGGCGTTGGCGCCAGTAGTCCTGCAACGCCTCGAGGGCGACGTCGAGGCCGATCTTGTTGCGGTACTTGAAGCAGTCCGCCACGGTCTTGGCCGGCCCGTAGACGCGAACGACGACATGCCCTACCTGATGCTCCTCGATTCCCTCGTGGTAGGCCGCTCCCGAGAACCGAACGAAATGGAGTGGGAGGTCATCGACACGCGGCTTCCACGCCTTCTCCGGGATCGCCATCCAGACCGCGTGCGGGTTCTGCGTCGTGAGCTCGTGGAACGCGAGCGCCGACAGCAGGCAAACGATGCCGTTCGGCACCTGGGTCGCCGCTTCCGCCAGGGTTTGATGGGTACCCAGGTCGAGGCCGTCGAGCGCAAACAGACCGCGGCCCACTCGGATGAGCTGGCCGCGGTGCCAGAGGTCGTACACTGCCTGGCGCGGGACCCCGACTGTTGTCGCCTCGCGCGCCTTGAAGACGCGGCCGCGCATGGCCCGTCTCAGCCTGGCTTGAGCGGCTTCGGCCCGTTTCACAGTGCGTCGATCATAACAAATCCTCGGGACTTCCTTAAACATCCCGAGGTTTTGTCGGGCTTTATCCCGAGCATGGAGTCACTCGACGTCAAAGTCTCGATGGCACCGCAATGGATCGCGTCGGGTCGTGATTCGCGAGGCAGCGGAAGGGAGATACCCAGGCCGTCCGTGGAACGACTCCACCGCCCTCGGGCACCCAACGTTCTGGGATGCTGGTACGGCATGATGTCTTCAATTCCTTGGAGGAAATCCAAGCTTTGGGAGACACGATCCGTCGGCATCCGAACCGTGCTGAGCTCGTCGACCTTGCAAGTGAGCAGCATGGATACTTCACCACGGCACAGGCCGCCCGGTGCGGCTATGCGCCCGACATGCTGACGTACCATGTCAAGCAGGGGAATTTTCGGCGAGTGCACCGTGGTGTGTACCGCTTCCGCGACTTTCCGTTCTCGCCCCGCGAGAACGTTGTGGCAGCCTGGCTCGCCGTCGGGAAGGATGAGGCTGTCGTCTCACATGAGAGCGCACTCGACCTCTGGGACCTCAGCGATGTCGTCCCCGAAGCCGTTCATGTGACCATTCCGCGTGCACGTCGCTCGCTCGCGCGCCGCCCACCACCGGGTGTGATCGTCCACACGACGACGCGCCCGTGGGACGACGGCGAGGTGCGGAGTAACGAGGGTATCCGCGTCACATCGCCCGAGCGAACCATCCTCGACGCGGCCGACGCCGGTACCCAACCCGAACAGATCGAGATGGCCATCGGGCAAGCGCTACGCCGAGGCTGGCTCGACGCACTTCGCCTGCGAGCCAGAGCACGAGAACGGGAGCACCGCGTTTCGTCGCTCGTTGAGCAGGCCGTGGCTCGGCACCAGATCGAGGCGCCGGCGTGATGCATCAGCGCCACGGCAGTGCGTCTGAACTGTCACAGGGCACGATCCACCAGCGGAGGAGGACATCGTCGGCCCATTCGGCCCCAATCTGCGACGGCGCGTATCAGCCGAGAGCCACCAGACTCGACAAGATGAAGCGTCAAACAGCGTGGCAGCATCAGGGTCAACGGCAAGGGCTGAAGCCACGAACCTGGGGTGATGGTGGCGGGAGCATTCAGTGTTCCAGCTGGTCTAGCCGGTCGATCATCAGCCGCTCGAGCTCGGCCGGGTACCGGATGTTGTGACGCCGAGCGAGCGTCGGAGCCAGGTCCAGAAAGACGTGCAGAATCACGCGGTTGGCCTGGAGCATCGGCTCATACGCCAGTGGGCAATAGGTGTCCTGGAGCGGCGCCAACCGCTCCGCGGGAACCGCGAGATCCACTTTGTCATAGGCCTCCGGCCGCCGCGAAAAGTCCTGCTGCAGCCGGAGCAGATCCACACAGACCCGGCGCAGGACGTCGAGCTGGCCGCGCGCCCACCAGAGGTGCCCCCGGCTCATCGCGGTGATGAAGTGTGACAGGTCGTGCCAGAACCAGTAGATGAGCCGACGCAACGCCTCGACCTGGTCGTCTGGCGCCTCCGCCGGCCACGCGGGGGCAGGCGCCTCGGTCAGGATGCCCTTCTTGTCGAGGAGGACCTGGGCAGGCCCAGCATAGAGGTGACCCCGGTCGCTTCCGCGACCGAACGCCAATTCGCACTCCGAGCCATCGGAGAGGATGAAGAACACCACACCCGCCGAGTCGAAGTCCTCGAGGAACAACGGCTCGCCGAGCCTCCGGACGAACGCGTCACGCCCGCCTACAAAGTCGTCGTAATCCTCGTCGGTGACGAGCACGGCGAGATCCAGGTCAGAATGCGGGTCAGCCATGCCCCGTGCATAGGACCCGCCGAGGAACGCGGCTATCACGCGTGGATCTTCGCGACAGACGGCGACGAAGCGGTCCACGACGACCTGATACCGGTGAGGCAGGGGCATGACGTCTGGCTCCACCGTAGGATTCTTGTGGAGAGGACGGCGCGCTTGCGGCTGGCCATCCCCGGGATCCGAGTGCTCTCAGGGCTCAGATGAATCGATAGCGATCACCGCGCACCTTGGTGACAATGCCGCGCGGAGCCGTTGATCCTATTCGGCCCAGCCGACCGCCTTGCAGAGCACGACGACCCAGAAAGCGTCGGGATGCTCGCCCCAGGCCCGGAACGCGTCGGCCATCTCCTCAAGGTGTGATTGATTGGCCCACCCGAGTTGGGTCACCTGTTCGATGAACGACGGGCGCATGAGCAGGCCAGCCACAAATTCGCCCCAGGCGCGTGTGTCCTCGGGAGTTCCCTGGACCTCGGTCACCCCCGCAGATGCCACGACGCAGCTGAAACCCGCAGTCCGGAGCATCCCTCGTAGCTCCCGTCCCCGCCAGGAGTTCCCCCCGTTCTGCTGTAAGACGCGGAGGTACAGGTCCATGGCCTCCTTGACCAGCGGATCGGGGGGCGTAAAGATGAAGCCGCCGTAGTCGCCATCGTCGACGGCCAGGACGCCACCCGGACGCAGGACGCGCCGTACCTCCCGCAGCGCCCCGAGCGGATCCGCCAGGTGCTCGATCACAGACCTGCTGAAGGCGGCATCGAACGAGCCGTCTGGAAAGGGCAACTCGTAGACGCTGGCGACCTGGAAGCGAACGTTCTGCACCCCGCGCTCCTCGGCTAGTGCGCGGGCATGATCGAGGGTTGACGGCTCGATGTCGACACCCACGGCCTCACCGGGTGCGACGGCAGAGGCCAGACCCAGCGTAATCGAGCCGGGCCCGCATCCGAAGTCCAGGATCCGCATGCCGGGCCGCAGATGAGGGAGGAGCAGGTCGGCATCGCGTTCGGCCGTGCGCTGGCTCAGGTACCGGAGAATCCGCTCGCTGTGACCGTGGGTGTACGCTTCCTGTCGCGGCGAATCACTCACTCGCGCCCTCCTCCGGCGCCGTGCTCCGTCGCACGACCGCAAGAACCTTCTGGTACTCATCGGAAGGCGCGAGATCGAAGAGCTCGACCGCCGCCCCGAAGCCCTCCAGGAGCCGGTCGGCGTCGAACGGGTGGCGGTCGCAAGCCATCGCTGTTCACCTCCGCATCGGGTTCCGTGCCGGGTGCCAGTAGCTCGACATGATGAAGCCTGGCCAGGTGGACGGGTTCTGATGGTGGTGGGACGAGCGAGTCAGGCGACCCCGGCGTTTCGTCGCACGGCCTCCATTGCCTGCCCATGGAGGTCTGACGGCGCGACCTCGAGGAACTCGGTGTCCTCATCAGCAAATGCCAGGTGGCCGGGGGCCATGTAGTAGGTGTCGCCGGCCCGGAGCACTTCCTCCTGACCGTCCGTCTCGACCCGGAGCTGTCCCTTCAGGACGTACCCCCAGTGCGGGCACGGGCAGCGGTCGTTCGGGAGTCCCTTCAACAGCGGCCCGAAGTCGGTCCCGGCCGGGACCGAGATGAGCACGACTCGCATCCCTCCCCAGTCCGCCCCTCGGACGGAGGCGTCGCCGGCTTCGAGCAGGACCGGTAACTCACCGTTCGTTGCACGCATCGTCTCCTCCTTCGTTGGTGGGTGTATCCCTGACCTGATCGCGAATGCACTCGGGATGCGGCGTTCCGTCACGATCATCATCAGTCCGTGCCACGATCGTAGTGGCAGTCTGCTGACTGCGCGTCTGCAGATCCGCACATCCGGCTGCACATTCGGAGCGGGCGGGGTGCACATTCCGGCCCGTGGGTACACATGGCAACGCGCGGATCGGCAATGCCATGCTGCCCCGGGGCCCGCTGACGACGCGCGCTGGCTACGAGATCAGCCGGTGCTCCACTGCCCAGGCAGCGACCTGCGCTCGTGACTTGAGCTCCAGCTTGGCGAGGATGTGGTACACGTGATTCGCTGCTGTCCCTTCGGTGATGACGAGCCGCTCGGCTATTTGTCGATTCGTCAGCCCCTGGGATATCAGCACGGCCACCTCCTGCTCCCGGTGCGTGAGCGGTGAAGCGGCGTCGCGTGCGGACGTGGCCGTCTCATCGATGCTCGATGGTGCCGACGTCTCGGCTTCGCGCTCGTCCGATGCATAGGCGATTGCCTGCTCCGGGGACATGGCACTCCCGTGTGCCCAGGCCTCGGCGAATGCCTGATCGCCGAGGCGCGCGCGGATGGACGCGAGCCCGGTTTCTACCTCGGCGAGAACGCTCGGGGAGAGTCGCACACCGACAATCTCGCGCTGGGCCTCGGCCGCTGCCAGCAGGCATGCCGCGCCCCGTGCATCGTCCTCCGCCAGCAGCAACGTCGCGCACTTATCCAGCGCCACAGCGAAGAGGGTCCGGTCCCGCAGGTCCCAGGCGATGCCGAGACTTTCTCGGAGCAGGCAGCGCGCCTCGCGGGTCTCGCCCCGGGCCTTCAGCGCCCACCCCAGATGCCCCAGACAATCGGCGATGCCGCGCTCGTCCGCCAGGGCTCGAAAGCCGGCCAGGGCTTCGTCGAGCAGGGCGCACGCCTTCGCGTGGTGACCCTGGGCCGTCGCGATCCAGCCCAGACCATTTAGGGCATGCGAGATGCTGCGTCGATTGTCCAGCCGCCTCGCGATGTTCAGGCTCTCCGCGAAGCAGGCGTGCGCCGTGGCGTAGTCTTCCTCGGCGCTTGCGCTCCAACCCAGGCTCTCGAGGGTCTCGGCCAGTGCGCGTTCGTCGCCGAGGCGGCGCTGGATGCTGAGAGCCTCGTCCAGCACGGCGCTCGCGGCGCGATTGTCCCCCAGATCGAGCAGGATCCAGCCAAGCTTTCCCAGGACGTCCGCCCGCAGCGCGGGATGGTCGGCCGTCCCGGCGAGCGTGAGCACCTCGGTGAGCTGCTCGCGCCCTTCTCTCAGGTAGCCTCGCACCAGCCAGAGCGCGCCCAGCACCGCGCCCAGACGCAGGGCAGGCACGACACAACCGTGCTCCCGGCTCCACCGCAGCGCGACCCGCAGGTTGTCGTGCTCCTGCTCCAGTCGGCCGAACCAACGTGCTTGCTCCGGCCCCACCAGCATCGACGCGGCATGCCCCGCCAGGTCAATCGCGGCCTTGGCTTGACGACAGCGGATCGGGCCGTCTTCGCCGCTTTCGTCGAGCCGTTCGAGCGCAAACTCGCGGACCGTCTCGAGCATGACGTACCACGGCTGGCCATCGATGCCTTCGTCCTGGCGAAGCAGGCTCTTCTCGACCAGCGACTCGATCGTATCGAGGACGTCCATACCGAGAGGCGCCGTCGCAACCGATGCCTCCCCGGACCGGCCGTCATCGCCACACACCGTCTCGGCCGCCTCGAGCGAGAACCCACGGAAGACTGCCAGCCGCCGGAACATCGCCTGCTCGGCAGGCTCCAGAAGGTCGTAACTCCAGGTGATCGTATCGCGGAGGGTCCGCTGCCGGGCCGGCCGGTCGCGAGCGCCGCCGATCAGCAGTGGGAGCCGCCGCTCCATGCGCTGGATCATGGTCCGTGGCGGCATCGAGCGGATCCGGGCGGCGGCCAGCTCCAGCGCCAGCGGCAGCCCATCGAGGCGGTGGCAGATCTCGGCGACGTCACCCGCGTTCTCATCGCTCAGGGCGAAGTCAGACCGGGCCTCCTGCGCGCGGTCCACAAAGAGACGGACTGCCTCGAACTGCACGAGGTGCGCGCTCGTCGGCGAGTCGCGCCGGTCGGGCAAGGTCAGCGGAGGCACCGTGACGGTGCGTTCGCCATAGAGGCGCAACGGGGCACGACTGGTGACCAGCACCTTCACGCTGTGCGCCGTGCTGAGCAGCGTCGCGATCCCGGCTGCCGCTCCGGTGACGTGCTCGAAGTTGTCCAGGACCAGCAGGAGCTGCTGCTGGCGCAGGGCGTCCGTGAGGGAGGCGATGACCGGGCGATCGGCCGCTTCCCGAACGTCGATCACGCGTGCGATGGCGGGGAGCACCTGCTCAGGATCCGTGACCGAGGCCAGCGGCACGAACCGGACCCCATCGACAAAGCTGTCGAGAAGCTGGGCGGCGAGCTCGATCGCCAGACGGGTCTTGCCGGCCCCGCCCGATCCGGTCAGCGTGACCAGACGGGTACTCGGACGGAGCAACGCCGTCCGGGTCGCCCGGAGCAGCTGCTCTCGCCCGACGAGCTCCGTCGCCTGGGCCGGCAGGTTGTTCGGGATTGCCGTCAGCGTGCGCAGTGGCGGGAAGTCGGCCGGCAGGTCGGCCACGGTGAGCTGGAAGACCCGCTCCGGTCGGTCGAGGTCGCGCAGGCGATGCTCCCCAAGGTCGGTGAGCAGGGCGCCCTCCGGCAGCGTATCGGCCACCAGCGCCGCCGTCGCCGCCGAGATGACGACCTGGCCGCCGTGCGCACTGTCCGTCAGCCGGGCACAGCGATGCAGGGCCAGGCCGAAATACTGGTCATCCTGATGCTCGACTTCTCCGGTGGTAATTCCCATTCGGACGAGCATGGCCCCGAGCTGGTCCCACGACTCCCGGCGCAAGGCGCGCTGCGCCCCGAGCGCCGCGAGCACCGCCGCCGTCGGGCTGGTGAACGCTGCGCAGTAGGAGTCGCCGGCACGGCGAAAGACAATGCCTCCCCGGCCTGCGATGGCGCCCTCGACCAGGGAGTTGTGGCGGGCCAGGACGGCCCGATAGGACTCCGGCCAGGTTGCGAAGAGCCGGGTGCTGCCCTCGATGTCCGTGAACAGGAAGGTGACGATCCCCGAAGGGAGGGCGGCCATCCATAAACCCCATCGAAACGAGCATCACCAGGGGGCGCGAACCTGTTGTGTTAGCAGGGTACTCCGAGCATGGCGCTCGCTGTCAAACGACGTGGCGGGGCGGGTGCGGGGGCAGTTCCTCCTCGACGAAGATGGGAGCTTCGGGTGGCACTGACTCCTGCCCCCGATCGCGGGATTGCACCTGAGACGAATCAGTCGTCGTGGGCTTGCCGCGACGATGCTTGCTGCGATCCTTCCCCTTCGGCGCCTTCTCCGGCCTGTTGGCGTTAGCCGTCGGCTCGTCGGGAAGTCGGGCCGGATCGCCTCGGCTGTCACCCGCGGGCGCCGAGCCACCCGTCGACGGTCCGCCCCCGATCGCTTCTTCGATCCTGTCCAGGGCTGACCGCAGATCTGCATCGACGGCGGCCGCGTCACGTCCATACCGAGCCGCCGACGCCGCAGCGAGTGCATCGCGGACGCTCGGGTCGCCAGCCGGCGGTGGATCGAGCGACACCGAGAATGTCGGCAGGCGCTCGCCACCGGCCGAGAGCTTGGCGTAGCACTGGTGCTCGCCGAGCTCGACCAGATCGTGCTCGTCTATCTCGTCGCCCAGCTCGCGCACCAGGTACGCGGCGTCCTCGGCGCTGGTGTGGAACGCGAACAGGCCGTCGAGGTTGGCGAACACCGTCGATCGCAGGGTGCGTCCCTGGTCGCGATTGAGCGTCTCGAGGCGGGCCAGGCTCTGGGTGGCCAGGACCAGGTTGGCACCGTACTTCGACAGCTCGGAGAGGATCGCTTCATAGTCGGCGCCCGGCATTGTCTGCAGTTCGTCGACGATGAGGGTCACCGGCCGGCGACGTTTCTCGGGGAGCCGGGCTTGCTCGCCGACCAGCAGGCCGACGAGGTTGATCAGCGTGCCGCCGATCAGGGCAGCTGTGTCCTCGCCGACTGTCCCCTTGGACGTGTTCACGACGACGATCGCTCCGGACGACAACCAGCCGGACGGATCGATCGTGGATCTCGCCTGCCCAACGATGGCGCGCGCAGCTCGTTGGCCGGCGAATCGCGAGACTTTGGTCTGCACGGGATTAATGATCTCGCCCTGCAAGCGACGTTCGAGGCGGTCGAAGTACCCCGACCACCAGCCTCGGATGACGGGATCGGAGACGAGGTCGAGCACGCTTCGCCGAAAGGCCGCATCCGCGAGGAGCGTCGGCACCTGTAGAACGGTGTGCTGACGTTCGCGACCGACGGGGCTTTCGGCATTCATCGCCTGATTCACCTCGAACAGGGTGAGCAACGCGTATCGGAAGGCGTCCTCCATCCTCGGGCCCCAGAACTGGTCGAACTCGCGCCGGAAGATCGTCAACGCATTCGAGACGGCCTTGTCGCGGGTCCACCCCAGCCCCACGTCGAGCAGGTTCAGGCCGAAGGGGCGGCCTTCCTCGGACACGTCGAGATAGACGACGTCGGGCCGTCGCTGTGCAGGCACCAGGCCGAGCACCGCGTGGGCAAGATCACGATGCGGGTCGACGACGACGAGCGCCGGCGGACGACCATCGTCGGAAACGGACTCCATCAGGTAGCTCGCGATGCGGAGCAGGAGCGACGACTTCCCGCGACGCGTCTTAGCGACCAGCAGCAGGTGCCGGCGGAGCAGTTCGTCGGGCAGCGCGACCGGTACGGAGCGCCCCTGGTGGGCCGAGACGCCGATCCGGCAGCCGTGCGTCACCGAGAACGGCCGGGGCATACGTCGCCGAGCGCCGGTCCGCTCGAGTAGCGGGACATCGGCCTGGGCCTGCGGCAGATGCCAGAGACCGGCCAGCTCACGGGTGTTCAGAATCGGCGTCGACCTGGCCGAGGCCAGCGGTCGAAGCGCGCGAAGGTCGAGCGGATCCCTGCGGAGGCGCCGCGGCGTCAGACCGTTGCCGGCGGCCAGGTTGAACTGGCGATACGCTCTCGCCAGCCGGTCCAGGCGCTCGTCCATCGCCGCTGCCGGGGTGTCGACCGGCGCAAAGACGGCCAGACGGATCTCGGTCCGGTAGGCGATGCGGCTGACCTTCTCCTGAACGAGGCGCATGTCGTAGATGGTTCGCCTCATGAATCGTCGTACGAGCAGCATTACCGCCACGATCCCCGCGCCGACGCCGCCCACCAGAAGCGTCAGTTGCAGCCACTGGCGCGCGCTGTACCACTGGTACGCCTGGTATGCCACGCAGCCGGCGACCAGGGCCGCCGCCAACATGTAGACTGGCGTGAGTGATGTGTCTGCCTGGGCATTGGCGCGCTCGGATGCCAGTGGATGCTCGACGGTGAGTCGCAGGTACTCCTTGCACCAGTCGTCCTGAGCCGGTGCGAGCACGAGCTGGCACAGCGATCGCCAGCCCCGCGGCAGGTCGCTGAGTGCCCCGAGGATCCCGAGGATCGGGTCGGCCTGAGCGGCGCGATCGGCTGCCACGTCGCTGTCTCGGAAGGTACGGAGCGGCAGGTACTCGGGGCCGCGCAGGACGAGGGTGCGGGCCACGACGCACTCGTCCGGTCGGCACCAGGCCGGATCCAGACCGGGATGCTGATTGACGTCGAGGCGGCGAAGCTCGGACTGCGGGTAGGCGACTCCGAGCTGGTCTTCGAGGTGTTGTCGCATTGCGACGGTGCCGGCGCGAGCCATAAAGCGACGGGCATCCGAGGTGGCGGTGATCTCAAGGCCGAATGGCTCGGCGAGCGAGATCGCGGCCAGGAGGTTCTCGGCCGGCGTGATGACCGCCGCGTTAGTGCGTGGCGTGACAATCTCGACCAACTCCGGAGGAGACGCTGGAGCCGAACTACGCCTAATGGAGATGAGCATGGACGCGGCCTCCCGAGGTGCGGAATGGCGAGGGTGGCGAAGAGGCGGCGCGGCGTGCCGACCTGAGCGACGCTCGATCAGCAATCTCCGGCTGTTGACCGTTCAGCCTCCCCCCATGCCAGTCGAGGAAGCGGAAGAAGGCGAACGGGAACACGGCATGACCGTGAGTTGTGAGACTGCTCGTGAACGAGATCTGCATGGACGTGCTCCTCGCTGACCAGGATCGGCATGATGTGCCGAGACCAGCCTACGCAGGGCCGGTTTCGCGAGAGCCACTTGCCGGCTACGAGCGAGCTACCTGGCGGCTACGGGAGGGTTACTTCTCAAGAGTCGTCCGGAAGCGCCGTAGTGGTGGGCCCGAGGACGGCCCCAGGGTCCGGCCACGGCTCCACACCGGCCCGGCCGCGAGCCGTACTGCGCAATCCGGACGACGCACCGTCACCCTTTTCACCCTGGCAGAGAAACGCCACGGCGTCGTGGTAGGTCACGACCGCATGGTTGCGCCAGTCTTCGATCTGACCATCGGTATAACGCTGGCGCAGGGCGTCGCAGGCGACCCTACGGAGAGGACGGTCGAAGACGTCGCCGCCCAGCCCCGGGAGCCGTGAGGCGGTCCGAACCCGTGTGACCCCGATGAGCAAACGACCAGCGGATCCGGGTGCGGCACCCCGGCAAGCGGCTGGACGGCAGCGCGCGGTCGATGCGGGCCAATCGCGCGACATCCCGGCCGACGCGCACGACCGGCAGGGAAGCCCCCACGCCAGCCGCTGCGCGGCGCGATTATCCTTCGACTCGCAAGCTCCTGCGGAGCGCGAATATCGTTCTGCGGAACGACATCGCTCAGGACCTTCGTCGACATCCTCTCCCGTCCGGAGAAGAGGGGAGGCGCCGACGTGGGTTTCGTCGGCCGGCGGCAGCTCGCGGTTGCAGAATGGTACCAGCGCCGGTGCGAGTCGTAGAGCACGACGATCCGCCGGCTGTCCGGGCACTCGGCGAGCTCGCGCGCCAGGTACTCGTGCAGCGGATGCATCAGTCTGGCTCACCGAAGAGTGACCGCTTGTTGCTATGTAAGCCGGCTTGCATAGCAAGGCGCGCTATGTAAGTAAGGGCCCAGAAACTTACATAGCGGCTCGTCAGGCGGGCCTCGAGCGACGACCGCCGCTTCGCCCACCACCGGTTCGCCAGCCGCGCGGGCGACCTGATCGACGGGCGGGACGTCGGGAAGCTCCCCACCGAATGTGGCCGTCTACGCTACTGGACGGCCCACACCGCCACATCACGGGAGCGCGATCCGACGCGATCAGGCCGCGCGACCGACCACCCGCGAGCGTGGCGCCGTCGTCCCCTGGCGATGCCCCCGCAGCGGCGGGTAACCTGCCCCAACATGGATGTTGTGGTGCTATGATTCCTCCGTTCGAGCCATCGACCGGACTGCTGCCGTCCGGGATCCATGAAGCGACCTGGGAGGAGCTGGTTGCC